>CAYTRI010000197.1:0-4151 GCA_964440105.1 uncultured Flavobacteriaceae bacterium | reverse complement strand
TAAAACCTTCTCCACCAAAAAGGCCTCTTCCCAAACGTTTGGAGAATTCAATGCCTACGGAAACTCCTTTTGCTGCACATAAAAAAGCATCTTTCTGACAAATAAACTTTCCTCCTTTTTCTGATAAATCTATTGGTAGAATTTTACCTGGGTATGGCGATGCAAAGCTTACCTTCTTTTTGCCTTGTCCAACATTTAAAAAAGCAGTCATAAAAAGACTTTCGCCAGTAAGCATACGCTTACCTGCAGAAAATATTTTACCTAGAACACCTTTATCTTGGTTAGAACCATCACCAAAAATAGTATCCATTTTAATATCGGTATTCATCATCATAAAGCTACCAGCTTCAGCTACTACAGCTTCTTGCGGGTCTAGTTCTAGCTCCACATATTGCATTTCTTCTCCAAAAATTTCGTAATCTATTTCGTGTGCGTTCATTATTTATGTTTTTTGATTTCTAATAATTAGTTACAATCAATTGGGATTTGTTACATATCATGAATAATAACTTTCGTCTAATAGTCAAGTTAAAACTAATCAAAGTATAATGTCTTTAATATATGGTATCATTGTAATACATTTAAACGAACCTTTTTCTCTAATTAATGAATTTCTTTAAGTCCAAAGACATAAGTATTGAGCAGTTAAATAAATTAATCTCCAAGAAGTCTGTAACTAAGCTCAGAGGAATATGTGAAGATATTGGATTTAAAGGCTTTCAGAATAAATCAAAAGATGAACTTGTTGAATTATTGCTTACAGAACCAACAAAATTAAACGCTTTAGTTAATAAAAGTTGGTGGAGCGAGCATCATAACCATATTTACTTTTTAATTACTATTATATTGTCCGTTGTTATATGGAAATGTAGTGGAGATTATTCAGGATTAATTGATGCTAATACGAGTTTACAAAACAAAAACTCTGAATTGCTCCAACAAGAGGTAGAATGTAGATTGAGATATGAACAATTAGAGAAAACCACAGAATGTAGAAATGATTTTGATGTAACTAATGATGAAATTGAAAGAATTGCCAGAGAATTAGAAAATGCCGCATTGAGTCTCTTGGACAAAGGAAACTCAAAATTCGTATTAGGAAAATACAATGAAGCCATAGAATGGTGGACAGAGTCTTCTAAACAAGGTAATTACACAGCGCAACTTAATCTAGGGGTAATGTATGAAAAAGGTAGAGGGGTCAAACAAGACTATAAAATCGCTGTTGAATGGTATAGAAAAGCTGCTAATCAAGGCTATTATAAAGCACAAAACAATCTAGGTACCATGTACTTCAAAGGCAAAGGAGTTAAGCAAGATTTCAAAATCGCTGTTGAATGGTATAGAAAAGCTGCTAATCAAGGTGACTATTATTCACAAGATAATCTAGGTTCTATGTACTTCAAAGGCACAGGAGTTAATCAAGACTACAGCACGGCTTTTAAATGGTATCAAAAAGCTGCTAATCAAGGTTTCAGTATAGCACAATACAGATTAGGATTGATGTACACAAACGGTAAAGGGGTTAAACAAGACTTCAAAATCGCTGTTGAATGGTATAGAAAAGCTGCTAATCAAGGTTACCATTTAGCTCAATTTAATCTAGGGGCAATGTATGAAAAAGGTGGAGGGGTCAAACAAGACTATAAAATCGCTGTTGAGTGGTATCGCAAAGCTGCCGAACAAGGCTACTATAAGGCACAACACAATCTTGGGGGCATGTACGCAAAAGGCACAGGAGTAAATCAAGACTATAACATGGCTGTTGAATGGTTTCGAAAAGCTGCAGAACAAGGAGATTCGAAATCAGTTAATTATTTAAAGCAGATACAATTGGATGAAAAAATAAAAAAATAAAACAGGAATTAAATTGTCAGAAATTGGTGTTAATTCATAATAAATTGTTTATTTCTGAAAATAAAAAAGCAGCCGAAAAAGGCTGCTTATCATTTATTAAATGGTTTAATACTTAAGAATTATCATCTGTATCAGCATCAGGTGCATTTTTCTTTACAGATGCAATTCCGTTTTCCATAGCATCATTAGAAGAATACATTTCACTCTTCCCAATTATCTGTCCATTAGTAGACGTTAATGTAAAGAAAGGACTACCGTCTTTTGCTACCTTACGATCAAAACGACTATCATCTTGCGAGTTTTTCTTAACAGATTCAATACCGTTCTTGCAGCCATCCTTACTTTCATATGATTGGCTTGTTAAAATCACTTGACCGTTACCAGCTTTTAGGTTAAACATTGTTTTTCCTGAGCTACCGGTCTTAATTTCAAATTTTCCCATGTTATGTTTTCAATTTATAATTACAATCGACTTTGAAATTACTAAAAAGATTGTGAAATCGCTAAAATTAAATAATCAACTCTTCGACTCACTTCGACGAGCTCAGTGCAGGCCGCTCCGGGTGACAGGAAATTGCTTTTGCTAGAAATAAAATTATTTTTTTAGACGAATAGTCCATTCGAATTTGAATGTTGATACCACTACCCCATCTTTATTAACCCCAACAGATTTCATCCAAAACTTTTGACCTTCACCAGTTTCTATTGTTTTAGAAATAGCATCAGCAATTAAATGTCCATCTTCACAAGTGAACGTAATTTTACCTGTCGCTTTTTTAGAAAAGTTTGCGTTGTTATTCTGTACTAGCATTGAAATTTTACGTCCACTATTTTTTATTTGATCTATGACCATAGCTCCAGTACTCAATTCCGCAGCCATACCTTGAACAGCCCAAAACATACTTTTAAAAGGATTTTGGTTTATCCATTTATGGGTCACAGTTGTAACTGCTCTCTTTTCATCCAGGTGACGTAACCGTACACCACACCACCAAGCAGAGGGTAATTTAAAAAAGGTAAATGTGTTGAATTTACTAGGCGTATTGGCCATATACTAAGTTTAGTTTCGCTAAAAATAATCAAAATATCTGTTATATATAATTGTTAAAAATATGTTAATATTTAGTACTTTGTTTTACATAGTACCTTCTTTTAGATATATATTTGCATGGTAAGCTATTAGGTAAACTATTTTTATTTAATAAAACATCAATCAAAAAATCATGACCGAATCATTAACTAAACACGAGCGAAATCTATCTGCCATTATACATGCTTCAACATTTTCGAAGTATTTTGTACCATTTGGTAATTTTATTTTTCCGCTCATTTTATGGACTGCTAACAAAAAAGAGCATGGCTTTGTCGACTATAATGGCAAGCAAGCATTAAACTTTCAGATTAGTATGTTGTTATACTCCATACTCATTGGCTTAATAAGTATTCCATTTTTTGTAGGGTTTTTACCAGACTTATTCGACGGTAACTTTTTTGGCTTTCATAGATTAAGCGATTTTAACAATTTAGACATTCATATAAGTAGTGACGATTTCCGGTTTGGTCGTTGGTTATGGCCCGCTGGTATTGCTGGTGTGCTGCAAGCCGGACTCGTCATTGTGAATGTCGTTTATACCATATTGGCAACAATTAGAACCAATGAGGGAGAAACTTTTAAGTATCCATTCACTATAAAATTCATCAAGTAATGGAGTTGTATAAAAAAATTATAGCATTACTATTTCTTACTGTAGCAATAGCATCAAATGCTCAAGTAGTAAGTGATTCTAAACTATATCAGGTTTTGGCGAAAAATGATAGTATCCTATTTAATGCAGCCTTTAATACCTGCGATACATCGGTTTTAGAAGGTATTTTTACAGAAGATTTTGAATTTTATCATGATAAAGGTGGTCTAACTGAAGGCAGGGATAGTTTTTTAAACCCTATGAAAGCAAATTGTGCCAATTGGGATTCTAATGGACTACAACCTTCTAAAAGGATTTTAATATCTGGCAGCTTAGAGGTTTACCCCTTATATAAAAATGGAGAACTCTATGGTGCTATTCAACACGGCATTCATTCTTTTGAGTTTTTAAACGAAAAAAAGGAATATCAAAAAGGAGATATTGCAAAGTTTACCCATGTTTGGGTAAAAGAAGATGGTAAATGGAAAGTAAAACGAGAATTAAGTTATGACCATCAATTACAAAAAAAATAAAATTAATAAGGAGTTTAGTCATCAATCAAAAAACGAAAAAAATTATTTAATCAAAAATCAACCAAAAAACGTTTCC
>CAYTRI010000196.1:2077-4164 GCA_964440105.1 uncultured Flavobacteriaceae bacterium | reverse complement strand
TCTTTGTTAGTCCGAACCGCAAGGTGATTTTCAATACTCTATTATAATTTAAACACAATATACTATGTCAGCTGCTGTAGAGCCTATCCTAGAAGAAAATGAAGACCGATTTGTTATTTTTCCTATCAAACATGACGATTTGTGGGATTGGTACAAGAAATGTGAGGCTTGTTTTTGGACAGCAGAAGAAATTGATCTTGGTGAAGACCTTACGGATTGGAATAATAAATTAAATGATGATGAGCGCTACTTCATTAAACATATTTTAGCATTTTTTGCTGCTTCAGATGGCATTGTAAATGAAAATTTGGCTGAAAATTTTGTAAGTGAAGTACAGTATGCTGAAGCTAAATTTTTCTACGGTTTTCAGATTATGATGGAAAACATCCATTCTGAAACGTACTCTCTTTTGATAGATACTTATGTAAAAGATGAAAAGGAAAAGAACGTATTGTTTAAAGCAATCGAGAACTTTCCAGCAATTAAGAAAAAAGCAGATTGGGCATTAAATTGGATAGAATCTCCAAGTTTTGCGGAACGTTTAATTGCTTTTGCTGCAGTTGAAGGTATTTTCTTTTCAGGTGCATTCTGTTCCATTTTCTGGTTAAAGAAAAGAGGACTAATGCCAGGTCTTACCTTTTCTAACGAATTAATTTCTAGAGACGAGGGAATGCACTGTGACTACGCTGTGCATTTACACAACAAACACCTAATAAATAAGGTTCCTAAAGAGCGTATTACTCAGATTTTAACAGATGCGTTAAATATTGAACGTGAATTTATTACCGAGTCGCTTCCTGCAAGTTTAATTGGGATGAATTCTAAATTAATGACACAATATTTAGAATTTGTAACAGATAGACTACTGGTAGAGTTAGAATGCGATAAAGTATATAATGCAACAAATCCATTCGATTTTATGGATATGATTTCTCTACAAGGTAAAACAAACTTCTTTGAAAAGAGAGTTGCAGAATATCAGAAAGCAGGGGTAATGAATAAAGATGAGGATGCTCAAAAAATTAGTTTTGATGCAGATTTCTAATTAAGAAGATTATTTTGCCTTTTTTGCCCCAAAGCAAAAAACACCTACCAGTAATTTTTACAAGGATTTCCTTGAAGGAATTAGCGACCAACATATTTTATAAACAAGAACTAAAAACACAGTAGCCACATGTATGTAGTAAAAAGAGACGGAAGAAAAGAATTAATAATGTTCGATAAAATCACAGCTCGGGTGCGAAAGCTGTGTTACGGTCTTAACGGCCTTGTAGACCCTTTAAAAGTTGCTATGCGTGTTATAGAAGGGCTCTATGATGGTGTTACTACTTCTGAGTTAGATAACCTTGCAGCAGAAATTGCAGCTACAATGACCACAACGCACCCAGACTATGCGAAGTTGGCTGCTCGTATTTCTGTTTCTAACTTACATAAAAATACGAAGAAGTCCTTTTCTGAGACTATGAAGGATTTATATGAATATGTAAATCCAAGAACGGGTAAAAAAGCACCTTTACTTTCAGACGAAGTTTTTAAAGTAATTCAGGATAATGCAGAAAGGCTAGACTCTACTATTATATATAACCGAGACTTTGGCTACGATTATTTCGGTTTTAAAACACTAGAGCGTTCTTACTTACTAAAAGTTAATGGGCAAATAGCAGAACGCCCACAACACATGTTAATGCGTGTTTCTGTTGGTATTCATGTAGATGATTTGGACGCCGCCATAGAAACCTATGAGTTAATGTCTAAAAAGTATTTTACACATGCTACTCCTACTTTATTTAACTCAGGAACACCTAAACCACAAATGTCTTCATGCTTTTTGCTAGCAATGAAAGAAGATAGTATTGATGGTATTTATGATACCTTAAAACAAACGGCTAAAATATCGCAATCCGCTGGCGGAATAGGTTTGTCTATTCATAATGTGCGTGCGAGAGGTTCTTATATTGGAGGAACAAATGGCACATCTAATGGTATTGTGCCAATGTTGAAAGTATTTAACGATACAGCGCGTTATGTAGACCAAGGTGGTGGAAAACGTAAAGGTAGTTTTGCTATCTATATGGAGCCTTGGCATG
>CAYTRI010000196.1:0-1977 GCA_964440105.1 uncultured Flavobacteriaceae bacterium | reverse complement strand
CAAGGTGGTGGAAAACGTAAAGGTAGTTTTGCTATCTATATGGAGCCTTGGCATGCTGATATATATGACTTTCTAGACTTAAAGAAGAATCACGGTAAAGAAGAAATGCGTGCTAGAGATTTGTTCTATGCAATGTGGATTTCAGATTTATTCATGAAACGTGTTGAAGCTAATGAAGACTGGACTTTAATGTGCCCAAATGAATGTCCAGGTCTTTTTGAATGCCATAGTGATGAATTTGAAAAATTATATACAGGTTATGAAGCTGCTG
Source organism: uncultured Flavobacteriaceae bacterium (assembly GCA_964440105.1). Lineage (GTDB taxonomy): Bacteria > Bacteroidota > Bacteroidia > Flavobacteriales > Flavobacteriaceae > Croceitalea. The sequence goes on along the minus strand of CAYTRI010000196.1, from coordinate 1,706 downwards.
GAAAAGGACGAAAAACAGTAAAAGCTCGAGAACTTTGGGAAAAAATTCTAGAATCTCAAATAGAAACGGGAACACCTTACATGCTTTATAAGGATGCTGCTAACCGCAAGAGCAACCAAAAGAATTTAGGAACTATACGGTCTTCTAATCTTTGTACAGAGATTTTAGAGTATACTTCTCCGGATGAAGTTGCAGTGTGCAACCTAGCATCAATCGCATTGCCAATGTTTGTAAAGAATGGTGCGTTTGATCATAAAGAATTATTTAAAGTAACAAAACGAGTTACTAAAAACTTAAATAAGGTAATTGACAGAAACTATTACCCAGTAAAAGAAGCTGAGAATTCTAATATGCGTCACAGACCTATTGGTTTAGGCGTACAAGGTTTAGCAGATGCTTTTATAATGTTGCGATTACCATTTACAAGTGATGAGGCGCAGAAATTAAATCAAGAAATATTTGAAACCTTATACTTTGCTGCTGTTACAGCATCAATGGAAGCTGCTAAAGAAGAGGGTGCATATTCTTCATATGAAGGATCTCCAATAGCGCAAGGAGATTTTCAGCATAACCTTTGGGGAATTAAAGATGAGGAACTTTCTGGTCGTTGGGATTGGGGAAAACTACGTAAAGAAGTTAAGAAAAATGGAGTGCGTAACTCACTTTTAGTTGCACCGATGCCAACGGCATCAACTTCTCAAATTCTAGGGAATAATGAATGTTTTGAACCTTATACTTCTAATATTTACACGAGAAGAGTGTTGTCCGGTGAGTTTATTGTAGTTAATAAACACCTTTTAGAAGATTTGGTTAACCTAGGTCTTTGGAACGAGAACATGAAGCAAGAATTGATGCGTGCTAACGGCTCTATTCAACATATTGAAACCATTCCACAAGACATTAGAGAATTGTATAAAACTGTTTGGGAGTTAAGCATGAAAGATATCATCGACATGTCTAGACATAGAGGATATTTTATTGACCAAAGTCAGTCTTTAAACTTATTTATGGAGAATGCAAACTACTCTAAATTAACTTCTATGCATTTTTATGCTTGGAAGAGTGGCTTAAAAACAGGTATGTATTATTTAAGAACTAAAGCTGCTGTAGATGCAATTAAGTTCACTTTAGATAATACCAAGAAGAAAGAGGTGCCTGTAAGTGTTGCTGCTGATGCAGAGGTGACTGCTGCAGATCCAAAAGCAGCAGAAAATGTAAAAGTTAATGCTACTCCTGTAGCGCAACAAGAGGTTGATATTCAGCCTATGACTGCAGCTGAAATGAAAGAAATGATTGCACGTGCAAAAGAAGGTCAAGCAGATGATGATTGCCTTATGTGCGGATCATAGTGTGATAGTGTTTATTTAATAAAGTACCCTAGGCAAGCTTACCCCACAGAAGAGCTCCTAGGGTGTTTTTTTTGAAAAGAGTTTTTTTTATTTTCTAATAAGCAGTCTAAATGCTACTGCTGATAGTGCCAGCATAGTCACATAAATCGCTAAAAAGATTAAATACTTGTCCATTGTAAAAAATGTAGTTATATAAATAGGCTTTAAAATCAATTTTGGATTACGAAAACGATATAGAAAAGCTAAGTACTTATATATGAACGTAATAAAGTTGAATACCTTACATCGTTAACGAAGATTTAGCATTTAGCAATAAAAAAGCCCTTTCTCAACAGAAAGGGCTTTTTTATTAATCAT
>CAYTRI010000195.1:0-4180 GCA_964440105.1 uncultured Flavobacteriaceae bacterium | reverse complement strand
GAATACAAAATAGATTACGAAGGAATTTCGAACTTTATAAAATCTCAATTTGACGAGGCTAATTCTACGTCCATAAAACGATGGGCAAAAGAGTATATGGATAGGATTGAATGTCCAACATGCGATGGCTCTCGTTTGCGTAAAGAATCACTCTATTTTAAGATTGATGAACAAAATATAGCTGACCTCGCACATCTAGATATTGCAGAATTGGCAGATTTCTTTGAAGCACTGGAAGAGAAATTAGAAGGAAATCAAAAAAAGATAGCTGAGGAGATTGTGAAAGAGATACGAACTCGTATTCGCTTTTTATTGGATGTTGGCTTGGATTATTTGTCTTTAAATCGTAGTTCAAAATCGCTTTCTGGTGGTGAAGCACAGCGGATTCGATTAGCCACACAAATAGGTTCGCAATTGGTAGGCGTGCTTTATATTTTAGATGAGCCTAGTATAGGTCTACACCAACGCGATAATGAGCGGTTGATTAATTCATTGGCTTCCTTGCGAGATATTGGAAACTCAGTTATCGTTGTAGAACATGACCGTGACATGATTGAAGCCGCAGACCATGTTATTGATATTGGTCCAAAAGCAGGAAAACATGGTGGAACTATTATTTCTGAAGGGAAACCTGAAGATTTAAAAAATTACAATACGTTAACTGCAGATTATATTACAGGCGATAAAGAGATAGAAGTTCCAGAAAAAAGAAGAAAAGGAACAGGTAAAAAAATAGTACTTAGCAATTGTACGGGAAACAATTTAAAAAATGTTACTACAGAGTTTCCATTAGGCAAAATGATTGGTGTAACCGGAGTTTCAGGTAGTGGTAAATCCACTCTAGTAAATGAAACCCTCTACCCTATTATGAACGCGCATTATTTTAATGGTGTTAAAAAACCAATGCCTTATAAAAAGATTAAAGGTTTAGAACATATAGATAAGGTGATAGACATTAATCAATCGCCTATTGGAAGAACACCTAGATCAAACCCAGCTACTTATACAGGAACTTTTAGTGAGATAAGAGCTTTGTTTGCAAAAACAACAGAAGCTACCATTCGTGGATATAAACCCGGGCGATTTAGTTTTAATGTGCAGGGCGGACGCTGTGAAACTTGCCAAGGGGGAGGGTTAAAAGTTATAGAAATGAATTTTTTACCGGACGTTTATGTAGAGTGTGAAACCTGTAATGGCAAACGTTTTAATCGCGAAACCTTAGAAATTCGTTACAAAGGAAAATCGATTGCAGATGTTTTAGAAATGACCATGTATGAAGCAGTCAATTTCTTTGAGAACATTCCAAAAATTCATAGAAAACTTAAAACCATTGTAGATGTAGGTTTAGGCTATATATCACTCGGACAGCAGTCCACTACCCTATCTGGTGGAGAAGCGCAGCGTGTAAAGTTAGCAACAGAACTATCTAAACGTGATACTGGCAACACATTCTATATCTTAGATGAACCAACTACAGGTCTCCATTTTGAAGATATTCGAGTTTTAATGGAAGTTTTAAACAAACTCGTAGACAAAGGAAATACGGTTTTGGTGATTGAACATAACATGGACGTTATAAAAATGGTGGACCATATTATTGATATTGGTTATGAAGGTGGACGTGGTGGTGGAATGATAGTTGCCAAGGGAACTCCAGAAGAAGTTGCCAAGGATAAAAAAAGTTATACCGCTAAGTTTTTAAAGAAAGAACTAGAGAATTCAAAAAAGAATATTGCGAGAGCAGTCTAAAAATAAAAGAATATGCGATCAGAAGTACATCCAAAAGGTTGGAATGAAATAAAAACAAACGATTCGTGGGCCATTTTTAAAATTATGGGAGAATTCGTTAATGGATTCGAGCGAATGAGTCAGATTGGACCATGCGTATCTATCTTTGGTTCTGCACGAACAAAACCTGGAGCTCCTTATTATGAATTAGCGGTAGATGTAGCCGAAAAATTAGCTTCATCTGGTTATGGAGTTATTACAGGAGGTGGCCCTGGTATTATGGAGGCTGGTAACAGAGGAGCCAATAAAGCTGGTGGAACTTCTGTTGGTTTAAATATAGATTTACCATTTGAGCAGCATGACAACCCGTACATTGATCCTGATAAAAGTTTGGATTTTGACTACTTCTTTGTTCGTAAAGTAATGTTTGTCAAATATTCCCAAGGATTTGTCGTTATGCCAGGAGGGTTTGGCACACTTGATGAGCTATTTGAAGCAATCACGCTCATACAAACCAAAAAGATTGGAACGTTCCCAATTATATTAGTTGGAAAGAGTTATTGGACTGGCTTACTAGACTGGATTAAGAACACCATGCTAGCAGAGAAAACAATTAGTCCAGAAGACTTAGACTTAATCAAACTAGTGGACACTCCAGAAGAAGTTGTTTCAATAATAGACAGTTTCTATAAAGGTCATACAATGAGTCCAAATTTTTAATCGAAATTTCATTGAAAAAAAATTGCTTTCATTTTCAATATTACATCCTTGGCTTATTACTATTTTTAGTTTTAAGTGTAAGAGGGCAGCACGAGAATGATATAACTGCAACTATTGATGATGAGCTTAAAGAAATTTCAATAAAACAAAGATTCACTTATATAAATAGTTCTGGTTCTAGCCTTAAAACTTTATATTTTAATGATTGGAATCATTCGTATTCGTCAAAAAAAACACCATTAGCAAAACGTTTTTCAGAACAATTTAAAAAGAGTTTGCATCTAGCAAAAGCTGATGAGCGTGGTCGAACAGATATCGTTAGTGTAGTTGATAACGATTATGGGGGCTTACAATGGGAGCGAACTAAAAGTCTAGACATCATTAAGGTTGAGCTACAAGAACCTTTGGCACCAAATGAATCAAAAACTATTTTCTTTACGTATAAACTTAAACTACCTCAAAATAGATTTACGCCATATGGTTATAATAGTGATGGTGGGTATTATCTAAAAGATTGGTATTTAAATCCTGCAGTTTTTGATGGTGAGTGGAAATTATATTCAAACAAAAATTTAGAGGATAACTATACAGATGTTACCAACACTACGATTAACTTAATTTATCCAAAAAATCTATTTCTAACCTCAAATTTTAAAGAATCTAGAGTAAACTATATCTCATTTGCACAACAAATGCTTTTGAGCGGATTGAATAGAAAGAATTGTGATATAATTCTATCGCCAACAAAAGAGTTTACAAAACACGTAACATCCTATTTAACCGTTAAAACAGATTTAGAGTCGAAAAAATATGATGGTATTTCTCAAATTATTTCAATAGAGAAAGTATCAAAATTTATTTCCGAAAATCTTGGAGATTACGCAGATGAGGAAGTTTTAGTAAGTGAGATTGATTATAGTAAAAGCCCTTTGTATGGTTTAAATCAACTTCCCTCATTTGTAAGACCGTACCAAGAACAGTTTCAGTTTGAAATGATGTTTCTTAAAACGGCTATTAATAGTTTACTTAAAGAATCTCTATTCTTAGACCCAAGAAGAGAGCGCTGGGTTACCGATGCAATTAGCAACTATTTAATGATTAAATATGTTGAAACAAACTACCCAAAACAGAAGTTAATTGGTAAGCTTTCCAAAATTTGGGGTGTACGTGGTTTTCATCTAGCAAAAATGGATTTTAATGAGCAATATTATCTATTGCAAATGTTATCTACACGTAAAAACATTGATCAAGCGCTAACAACTCCAAATGACTCGCTTATAAAATTTAATCAGAAGATTGCTAATAGGTATAAAGCCGGTTTGGGTTTAGCATATTTAGCAGAATATATTGGAGAAGAGAATATAGATTCGAGTATTAAGGATTTTTTTAAAGAAAGAACCTTTCAACCAAGAACAGAAGCAAAAGATTTTGAGTTTATTCTTAAAAATAGCACTGATAAAGATATTTCCTGGTTTTTTAATGAATATGTTTCTACACGAAAACGAATTGATTTTAAAATTAAAAATGTTATAAAAACGGATAGTACTATTACCCTCACAATTAAGAACAAGAGAGGTACCAATGTACCTATTTCACTTTTTGGTTTGCAAAAAGATTCCGTTATATCTAAATATTGGTTTAGCAACATTGATTCTGCTCGTACTTTTGAAATCCCAAGAAAAACAGAAGATAGACTTGTATTAAACTACGATCAAAAAATTCCAGAATTCAA
>CAYTRI010000194.1:0-4281 GCA_964440105.1 uncultured Flavobacteriaceae bacterium | reverse complement strand
ACTTGATCATCATTAACCAAAATGGTAAACTCGTTAGTAGTAGAAATTACTTCGTAAAGTACAATACCCTCCCAAGCTAAACGCTGAAATATAAAATAGTAAATACCTGGCACAGACACATTTTCTGAGGGTAGTTTTACCGTTACCGATGAAAGATTTTCCGCTTTTTGTGTGCGTCGCTCATGTTCAAATAGCGCATCAACAGTATTATCTAAACTATTACTTATAACAATATTAATCTCGTTTACTCCACGCGAAGACGTGTAAAAAATATCTTGATTCTTATGAACCTCCTCTAAAAGCTTAGCTTGTTTAGCCAATATGGTCTCTGAAGAAAGAAATGTATAATCGGACAGGTTAGAGCGCACGGTTATCTCGCCAATATTTTTAAGCACTTTTACAATTTTGTACGTTGCACGAAATTCCAAATCATCAGATAAGCGTTTTAATGCCATAACAATTGCTCCATTGCGCACGTCCTTACCTAACTCCGTCTCAATTTCTGGTTTTACAATTCTTGATAGCGACGTAAGATTAATAATCCCTTGTCCTAAAGCGCTTTGTAAAAATGGTTTTTTCTTGATGTAATTTTCAACAACCGCGGATATCGTTTTCATCTCTAACTCAAATTAGAAACAAAAATAACATATTGTTACAAATAAAACAAATGGTTAAAAATGATAGAATGCATCTTTTAGATGTTCTAATTGAAACTGTTTCCCCTTTTTAAGAATGGTAATAATATCAAAACGCACATCTACGTCAAGGTTGTTTTCGGTAACGTAATAATCTGCTGCCAAAACCAATAGTTTAATCTTTTTTTGATTAACTGTTTCTGCTATATTTTCTAGAAAATCTGAGCTACGAGATTTTACCTCAACTATAGCTAAAATATTAGCTTTTTGAGCTATAATATCAATCTCTGCTTTTAAATATCTATAATTCTTATACTTGATTTCATAGCCATTTTCAACAAGAAAATCTACTGCTTTTTGCTCCCCAAGCTTTCCAAATTCGTTATGTTTTCCCATCTCTGTTGAAAAATATGAAAAATTGTGTGCAGTTCATCGAAAAAATCGGCAGTTAGTCGTCAAATCTGCGTTATGGTTGTAAATTTAGTATTCAATTGAACCACAACCTACCGTTAATCACATAGTAACCCCATAAACTATGAACCTATTTAACGCCAAATTTTGCTATGGAATATTTCATTAATTGTAATACTTCTAGTCTAGCACAATATACTACACCTTTGGATAAAACAAGGGCGGAACATTTGTATCGTAGACTGGGCTTTAGTGCGTCTGTACAAACCATAAATGCTGCTGTTGGTCAATCTGCAAATGCCTTGGTAGATACTTTTATTAACGACGCTATTAATGCTGCTCCAATACCCGCTCCTACTTGGGCAGATTGGACAGGAGCTAATTATCCTGAGGATAATGATTTAGCCAATCAATTAATAAGTGCTCAATTTGAAGAGTTTTCTACTAACTATAGTAATGCTCTTCTAAATAACAACCTAAGAGATCGCTTAAGTTTTTTCTGGAGTAATCATTTTGTTACTGAATATGATATTTACAATAGATGTAATTCATTCCTTTATCACTATACAAACTGTTTACAAAGAAATGCCATTGGTAACTTTAGAACATTCGTAAGTGAAATTGGTTTAACTAGTGCTATGCTTCGCTACCTAGATGGTGTTTTTAACTACAGACAAAGACCAAATGAAAACTATGCCCGTGAACTTTATGAGTTATTTACTTTAGGTGAAGGAAACGGATATACTGAGGATGATATAGTTGAAACAGCAAAAGCTTTAACTGGTTATACAGAGAGAGGTGAGGTTGGATGTACACCAATTACCTATGACCCAGAACAGTTTAATACAGATGATAAAACTATTTTTGGGCAAACTGGAAACTGGGGATATGATGATGTAATTGATATTCTGTTCACGCAGAAAGAAACTTTAATAGCCAACTTTATTTGTATGAAGTTGTATGAATTTTTTGTTCATCCAGATTCATCAGATGCAAGTAGTAATGCTCCTCAAATTATCTCAGAATTAGCAGACACTTTTTTAGCAAACAATTTTGAGTTAGCACCTGTACTGTCTCAGTTATTTAAGAGCGAACACTTTTTTGATGAAACAGCAATAGGTGTTATTATAAAAAGCCCTTTTGACGTCTATTTAAACTTTATCAAGGAGACCAATTTTACGTATAATGATCAATATATATTATATACTATTGATTCCTCTAGCATGATAGGGCAAACCTTATTTGATCCTGTTGATGTTGCCGGTTGGCAACGAAACAGACAATGGATTAACACCAACTATATGATTGGTCGTTGGTTAACAATGGATAGATTTGTACGACAATTTTATCAAGCAAATACTGAACAGTTTAGAACATTGGGTATTGAAGCTACTGGGCCAAATGGAGCCACAGAATCTGACCCAGATGTTGTTGCAAGGGCCATAATTGATAAATTTTTACCAAAAGGATTATTAACTGAAACCGACTATACCGTAGCTATTACTGCATTCAGGGAACCTTACGAAGACAATAACGTCTACGAGACTGGAACATGGAATATGATGTTAGAAGATGCAGATTCGCAAGTCTTCTTATTACTATTACACCTTGTTAAAGAACCTGAATTTCAACTTAAATAAACACCTACAGTTATGTGCGACACACACCACGATAACACCCCATATAAAGGCCTTGAACACGAAGGTCACGACACAGAGCATAAAAACTGGAGTCGTCGTTCATTCCTTCAAGCACTAGGCATTGCCGGTTCTGGCTCTATGTTTCTAGGAAGTAATATGTTAACAGCCTCTGCTCCTTCTCCACTAACAATGGCAATGGGAGATGCAGAAACAGACAATATTTTAATCTTAATCCGTCTTTCTGGTGGAAACGATGGTCTTAGCACCGTAATTCCAATACAGCAGTACGATACTTATGCAAATGCGAGACCAAATATTTATATCCCAGAAAGTAAGGTCTTAAAACTAACGGATGATTTTGGTATTCCAAGTTATATGAACTCGTTAGAGTCTCTTTGGGGCGATGGTCAATTTAAAACTGTTCACGGTGTTGGCTATCAAGAGCAAAGCCAATCACACTTTACAGGGTCCGATATTTTTGCAAGTACAGATGTAGTTAATAGAAGTGTAACTGGTTTAAACACAGGTTGGATGGGAAGACATTTTGAAGAATGCTTTCCAAACTATTTGTTAGACCCGCCAGCAGCTCCAGCTGCAATACAAATTGGCAACTTAGCGAATCTTGTTTTTCAAGGAGAGGAAACCAATTACGCTTTTGTAACTAATAACATAGACCAACTAGAACAGATTGCAGATGATGGTGAGTATTATAGCCTAGATGAGTCACTTTTTGATGGCTGTATGTATGGTGATCAAGTTAAATTTTTAAGAGGTGTTTCTAACACTACAGAAAAATATTCTGCTCAGATATATGCAGCTGCACAAGCAGGGCAAAATCAAGTAGAATACCAAGACAACTACTTTGCAAGACAACTAGCTCTTTTAGCGCGTTTAATTAAAGGAAACTTGGGCACTAAAGTGTATATGATTTCTATGGGTGGTTTTGATACCCATGGTAACCAGCCTTTAGCACATGAGCGCTTAATGTCTACACTTTCAATAGCAGTAAATAATTTCTACGAAGATTTAGCATTTACCCAACAAGATGAGAAAGTATTAAGTATGACTTTTTCTGAGTTTGGACGAAGAATTTTTGAAAATGGTTCCAATGGAACCGATCATGGAAAAGCTGCCCCTACCCTTTTCTTTGGTTCTGGCTTAAATGGTAGCGCCTTTGTTGGCGACCATCCAGATTTAGCAGAAGGTGATGGTAGAGGCAATCTAGATTATACCATGGATTTCCGTAATCTATATGGAACCGTTCTAGCAGAATGGCTTTGTGTGCCTAGAGAAGCTGTAGAGAGGCATTTAGGTTATCAATATACTGCGGTAAACCTTGGCTTTAATTGTAGCGGAGAGACTTTTGATGATATTGCCATGAGTGATGATCCACCAACATTACCAGACACACCTCCTAGCGATGACCCAGTTGCGGAAGACCCTACCGAACCAGAAGTGGCAAACAGAATTATACATAAACCCTATTATCCAACTGATAATGCACCTCATATTTATTTAGAAATGCCTTTTGCAGCACACGTAGATATACAACTATATAATATTATTGGACAAAACGTTGGTACTGTTTTTAATGA
>CAYTRI010000193.1:0-4357 GCA_964440105.1 uncultured Flavobacteriaceae bacterium | reverse complement strand
GCTGGCTTTTTGTGCAACAAAAACAATACAAAAGTGCGTTTGCACAAGAGAAAGCTATTTTTAAACGGACGGACGAATCTTCTTTTGACCGTCTTAAAAACTTGGGAGAAATAGCGCAAGAAAACAGCGAAATAGAAATTGCTAAAGACATTTTCAACTATATAGAAGAAAAAGCAACAGACCCAAGAACCAAATTAAATGCACAGCTTAGTTTAATAGACATTGATTTATTGGATGCCGATGACAAACAACTAAATAGTATTGAAAAACAGTTTGAAGTTTTGCTAAAATCCTATGGTTATCAAAGCAAAACACTCCAATTACAAATAGCTTATGCCAATTTCTTAACCTTTAAAAGAGAGAAACCAACTCAGGCAATTACAATTCTAAAAAAAGGCTTGGATTTACCATTAAGCAGATTTGGCAAAGCCTATATTAAAATGGCTTTAGGAGACATTCTGGTGTATGACCAACGCTTTAATGAAGCGCTTATCTACTTTTCACAAATACAGAAGAGCTTAAAAAATGATGTAATAGGGCAGGATGCACGTTTTAAAGTAGCACAAACTAGTTTTTACAAAGGAGATTTTGATTGGGCCTTAACGCAATTAAAAGTATTACGCGGTTCTACTTCGCAATTAATTGCAAACGATGCTATGCAATTAAGTCTTTTAATTTCTGATAATTCATTAGAAGATTCTACCCAAACCGCACTAAAAAAATATGCGCGAGCAGATTTATTAGCTTATCAAAATAAAACCCAAAGTGCCATAGACGATTTAGAAGATATTTTACAAAACCACAAAGGGGAAAAAATTGAAGATGAAGCACTCCTAAAACAGGCAGAACTTTTAGAGTCACAGAATAAGTATGATGCTGCTAGATTTAATTATCAGAAAATTATAGAATTCTACGCTTCAGGTATTTTAGCAGATGATGCGCATTTTCGATTGGCACAGTTGTATCAAAACAAACTTAATGAACCAGAAAAAGCGAAACCACATTATGAGAAAATCATCTACAACTATCAAGACAGTTACTATTTTCCGCAGGCTCGCAAAAATTTTAGAAAGTTAAGAGGGGATTTAATCAATTAATTGGTAGTATTTAGATATTGTTGTGTGCTACAACATTAACTTTGTCAAAAACCGTGAGTTGGAGTTTTCTGTCACACTGAACATGTCACACTGAGCTTTGTATGAACATGTCACACTGAGCGACCTGCGCTGAGCTTGTCGAAGTGAGTCGAAGTGTAAAATCAAACTGACGGCATTTAAAATTTGTAACTAGCGATAACAAAATCAAAAAAGAATTTGGAAAGAATTATATACAATGTAACCATTAACATTGAAGAAAGTATTCATGATGCATGGCTTAATTGGATAAAGACAAAACATATTCCAGATATGTTAGCTACAAAGAAATTTACTCAAGCAAAAATGTGCAAAGTCCTTGTAGAAGAAGATATGGGTGGTGTTACCTATTCGGTGCAATATTTATGTAAAGACATGGAAACTTTACAAAAGTATTATAAGGAAGATGCAGATAAAATGCGAGCTGAAGGTGCAAAGTTATTTCCTAATAAATTTGTTGCTTTTAGAACGGAGATGGAAATTATAGGTGTAGCAAATGCTACTCATTCCTAATAGTTTAAAAAGTGCTTATGGCTAAAATTCGTGGCAAAAAAGGTTCTTATAAAAAGCAGAAGCGTGGTGCTCATCAGCAAAACGATAGTGCTGTAAAAGCAAAAAAACATTTAGGACAGCACTTTTTAAAGGATGAAGAAATTGCAAAAAAAATTGCCGATACACTTTCCTTAGAAGGTTACTCGAATGTTATTGAGATAGGTCCTGGTACTGGGGTGCTGACCAAATACCTTTTAATGCGAGATTTAGATTTGGTCGCCATGGATTTAGATGCAGAATCTATTGTTTACCTAAACCATAGTTTTCCTTTAGAACATCCTAAACTTCTTCAGCAAAACAAGAATTTTAAGGTGCTGGAAGCTGACTTTTTAAAGTATAATTTAAAAAAATTATACGGTGATGAGCAATTTGCCATCACTGGTAATTTTCCATACAACATCTCAACGCAGATTGTTTTTAAAATGTTAGAAATGCGACAGCAAGTACCTGAATTTTCAGGTATGTTTCAAAAAGAAGTAGCGCAAAGAATCTGTGAAAAAGAAGGAAATAAAACTTATGGAATCCTATCAGTTCTAGTCCAAGCTTTCTATGACGCCGAATATTTATTCACCGTTCATCCACAAGTATTTGACCCCCCACCTAAGGTACAGTCGGGTGTTTTAAAACTTACTCGAAAAAAAGATTTTCACATAGATTGTGATGAAAAACTTTTCTATAAAGTAGTTAAAGCGGCTTTTAATCAAAGAAGAAAAACACTCCGTAATAGTCTTAAGTCGTTTGATCTTTCTGATAATCTAAGAGAAGACACTATATTTGACCGACGCCCAGAACAAATGGCCGTTAATGATTTTATCGCATTAACAAAGCGAATTGAGAATGATACCGTTTAAACTCACAGATGAACTCGTAGAAGAAATTCAACTGTTGATTGAAAATCAGCAGGATAAGAAGCTACGTTCCATGATGAGAGAGTTTCATTATGCAGATGTCGCCGAAATTGCCAATGAACTTGATGAAGAGGAAGCAACCTATCTTATTAAGCTTCTTGATAGCGAAAAGACTTCCGACATTCTTACTGAGCTAGATGAAGATGTTAGAGAAGCCATTTTAAACAATCTATCCCCTAAAGAAATTGCTGGAGAGATTGAAGAATTAGATACCGATGATGCTGCCGATATTGTTGGTGAACTTCCTAAGGAGCTAGTCCAAGAAGTTATCTCTAAAATTGAAGATAAGGAGCACGCCAAAGATATTGTTGACTTACTCCGTTACGATGAAGATTCTGCGGGTGGTCTTATGGCCAAAGAATTAGTAAAAGTCAAAGAAAACTGGACAGTTACTACTTGTGTTAAGGAGATGCGTGCACAAGCCGAAAATGTAACAAGAGTACATTCTATTTATGTAGTTGATGATGCGGACAAACTAAAAGGCAGACTCTCTTTAAAAGATTTATTAACTACCTCTCCAAAAGCACCAATTAAAGAAGTTTACATACCCAAGGTAGATTCTGTAAATGTGAACGAAAAACCTGAAGAAGTTGCTAAAATCATGTCTAAATATGATTTAGAAGCCATTCCTGTTATAGACGAAATCGGGAGACTTGTTGGTAGAATTACTATTGATGATATTGTTGATGTAATTAGAGAAGAAGCTGATAAAGATTATCAAATGGCTGCTGGTATCTCACAAGATGTAGAAGCCGATGATAGTATTTGGGAATTAACTCGTGCAAGATTACCATGGTTGGTTTTAGGCCTTTTTGGTGGAGCTGGCGCAGCTGTTATCATGGGCGGATTTGAAGAAATGTTTCGGCAATACACTGTGCTTTTTCTATTTACACCGCTAATAGCAGCTATGGCAGGTAATGTTGGTGTGCAATCTAGCGCAATAATTGTGCAAGGTTTAGCTAATGATGATATTAAAGGAAGTATTGGAAGTCGCTTAGTAAAAGAAATGCTTTTAGCACTATTAAATGGTGTTATTTTATCTGCCTTGTTACTACTATTTACATGGTTATGGAAAGGTGATTTTTATACAGCTCTAGCTATTTCTACATCTTTAATCGCTGTTATTGTTGTAGCTGGCTTTATAGGCACTTTTACGCCATTATTCCTTCACAAAAGGGGCATAGACCCGGCTATAGCAACAGGCCCTTTTATTACAACCAGCAATGATATTTTTGGAATCTTAATTTACTTTATGATTGCCAAAATGATCTTAGGAATTTAAAATTTCATTATTATGATACCTATCAACCTAAAAGAAAAACACAATCTTTTTTCGAAGCAATGGCATCCACACCAAATAGCTATTGTAGACGATATGCAAGTGATTCTAGCTAAAATTAAAGGGGAGTTTGTTTGGCATGCACATGAAAATGAAGATGAGTTGTTCCAAGTTCTTAAAGGGACATTGTATATGAAATTTCGAGATAGAACAGAGGTAGTAAACGAAGGTGAACTAATTGTGGTACCAAAAGGTGTAGAACATTGTCCGTCAACAAAGGACGGTGAAGAAGTACATCTATTATTATTTGAAAAACAAAATACAGCTCATACCGGTGATGTTGAACATGAAATGACACAAACTGAATATCCAAAAATTTAGCAGTTTGTAAGCTAAGTCACATGTTGTAACTTGCAGATTGGATAATTGCAACGAGCAACGAGCAACGAGCAACGAGCAACGAGCAACGAGCAACGAGCAACGAG
>CAYTRI010000192.1:0-4370 GCA_964440105.1 uncultured Flavobacteriaceae bacterium | reverse complement strand
GTAGCCGTAAGTGGTGACTATTTAGCTGCCGATTGCGATGGCGATGGCTTAACTAATAATGAAGAATTAACAGGAATAGATGATCCAAGTACGCCAGAAGACCCTAATGGAGTAACTACTGACCCTAATAATCCTGATACTGATGGTGATGAAATATCAGACGGGCAAGAAGCTTTGGATGGAACTGATCCTAACGATGATTGTGATTCTATTGGTGGTACTCCATTAGGTACAAGTGATTGTGATAATGATGGTTTAACAAATGATGAAGAATCCATTTTGGGTACAGACCCTAATAACCCTGATTCTGATGGCGATGGAGTTAATGATGGACAAGAAGTAATCGATGCTACCAATCCATTGGATGACTGTGACTCAGTAGGAGGAACTCCATTAGCAATAAGTGATTGTGATGGTGATGGACTAACTACAGATGAAGAGGCAAATACCGGTACAGACCCAAATAATCCAGATACAGATGGAGATGGTATTAGTGATGGACAAGAAGTAAAGGACGCAACAGATCCTTTAGACCCATGTGATTCAATTGGTGGTACTCCTCCAATAGGAGCTGGTTGTGGTGATATCGATATTAGAAATGATTTGGTAGATCCAAACATAAACGATGGGATTTTTAGAATAGATAACATCGAATCATTCCCAGATAATACAGTTCAAATTTATAATAGATGGGGTGTTATTGTTTTTGAGACTAAAGGATATGATAATAATACAAATACATTTAGAGGAATATCTAATGGTAGAGCAACTGTACAACAATCACAAGAACTACCAGTAGGAGTATACTATTACATCATAAATTATATGGTTAACGGCCAAGGAAAGTCTAGAGCTGGATATTTATACATCAATCGATAATACTAATAGCATAAGAATTATGAAAAATACGTATATAACATTTGCATTGTTGTTGATAACCAGTTTAGGAATATATGCACAACAAGATGCTCAGTACACGCAGTACATGTACAACACAATTGCTGTAAATCCAGCATATGCTGGTTCAAGAGGAGTTTTTAGTATTGCTGCATTGCACCGCTCACAATGGGTGGGGCTAGACGGTGCACCAACTACACAAACCTTAAACTTTAATACACCAGTATCGAAGCGTGTCGGAATTGGTTTATCTATAGTAAATGACGAAATTGGTAATGGCACTAATCAAGACACTTATTTTGACGGTGTGTTTTCCTATACAATTCCAACTTCAAATGAAGGAAAATTGTCGTTTGGCCTAAAAGCAGGTGGACATTTTTTGAATGTAGATTTTGCAAAATTGCGAAATTATCAAGCAGAAGGTAGTGCTGGAGCTCCAACTAATATTGATAAAAAGTTTTCACCAAACTTTGGTGCGGGGATATACTACCATACAAACAAGTTCTATGCAGGACTTTCCATTCCCAACTTTTTGGAAACTGAACATTTTGATCGCTCGGGTAATTTAGGCTCTACTTCTTTATTAGCAGAAGAACGAATGAACTTTTATTTAATCTCTGGTTATGTTTTTGAACTTAACCCAGATTGGAAATTGAAGCCAGCTGTTCTTTTTAAAGCCGTACAAGGGGCTCCTTTGCAAGCAGATTTTTCTGCAACGTTTTTGGTAAGAGATAAATTTTCTTTTGGAGCTGCTTACCGTTGGAGTGCAGCTTTAAGTGCACTTGTTGGAATGCAATTAACCGACCAATTAATGCTAGGACTCGCATATGATAAAGAAACAACTGATTTAGGCAATACAGCTTTTAATGCTGGTTCTTTTGAAGTGTTTTTGCGATATGAGCTTAAGACACGTTACAATAAGGTATTAACTCCAAGATTTTTCTAAAATGATGAAAGAAAACGTACTCAAAATTTTAACTATTGCCTTATTAATCTTTGGGCAATTTAGTTACGCTCAAGATACTAGAATTAAAAAGGCAGAATTAAAGTATGACCAATTTAATTATATGGATGCCATTGAAAGGTATGAAGCTCTGGTAGAAGATGGAACTGCCGATGCCGAGGTGCTAAAAAAACTTGGTAACTCACATTATCTCAACGCCAATTATGAGGAAGCATCAAAATGGTATGCACAATTATTAGAAACTCCGCAAAATGATTTTGAGCCAGATTATTATTACAGATATGCACAAAGTTTAAAATCTTTACAGAAATATGCTGAGTCTGATATATGGATGGAAAAGTTTATTGCAACTTCCAAAGCAGATGGAAGAGCAGCAAAATATGCTGCAAAAAAAAATTACTTACAAAAAATAACAGCTAACACAGGTAATTTTGAGGTAATGTTAGCACCTTTTAATACTAAAAGTTCTGATTTTGCACCATCATTCTATAAAAAAGGAGTAGTGTTTTCATCAGCAAGAGATACCGGTGTGGTAAGCAGAAATATTCATAACTGGAATAACGATTCTTTTTTAAATCTCTACCGCGCAGATTCTACAACTGAAAATAGTTTTAGTGTATCAAAACTTTCTAAAAAGTTAAATACTAAGGCTCATGAATCTTCTAGTGTTTTTACAAAAGATGGAGAAACCATGTATTTTACACGCAACAATTATAATAAGGGGTTTTCTAGGGATGAGAAAGGGGTAAGTCGCTTAAAAATCTATCGTGCTAGTCTTATAGATGGTGAATGGAAAAAAACAGTTGAACTTCCTTTTAATGGTGCTAGTTATTCTGTAGCTCACCCTGCTTTAAACAAAGCTGAGGACAAACTATTCTTTGCATCTGATATGCCTGGTACTTTTGGAGAATCCGACATATACTATGTAGATTTATTGGCTGACGGTAGTTTTGGAGACCCTAAGAATTTAGGAGCAGATATTAATACTGAAGGAAGAGAGACCTTCCCATTTGTAACGGACAGCGATGTGCTTTACTTTTCATCTGACGGGCATCCAGGCCTTGGAGGACTTGATGTTTTTGCAGTAAATCTTGCAGAAGGACAGCTCTCTGATTTTATAAACTTAGCACCACCTTTAAATACCGATGAAGATGATTTCTCTTTTATCATAGATGAGAATACAGGTAAAGGGTTTTTTGCATCAAATAGACCTAATGGTGTTGGTGGAGATGATATTTACATGTTTACTACAGTAATTCCTATTAACTTTGAGTGTAATCAATCTTTAGTTGGAGTAGTAAAAAACAAAACAACAATGGAGCTCTTAACCAACGCCGATGTTCAAGTTTTGGATGCTAATGGAAAAGTATTGGGTAAAACAGTATCTGACCAGAATGGTGAATTTGAAATTATGATGTCTTGTAATAAGGCTGAATTAACCGTTATTGGGATAAAAACAGATTTTAAAGAGGATCAAAGTAGTTTCTTGCTATCTGGAAATGAAACTTTAGTGACACTTTTATTAGAGCCTAATAAAATGTTAGTGGAAAAAGGAGATGACCTTGCAGATTATTTAGACTTACCTATTATTTATTTTGATTTTGATAAATCTAATATTAGGTTAGATGCTCAAAATCAATTGCAAAAGGTAATTGCATATATGAAGCAATACCCGCAGGTAAACATTGCTATTGGTTCGCATACTGATAGCCGTGCTAACGATACTTATAACAAAAATCTTTCCGAAAGAAGAGCTCAAGCAACAAAGAACTATATTATCTCTAAGGGTATTAGTGCTAGCAGATTAACAGCAAAAGGTTATGGTGAAACACAGTTAACAAACGGATGCGACAATACTACAAATTGTAGTGAAACTGAACATGACTTAAACAGAAGATCTGAATTTATTATTGTAAAAAAGTAACTCTTTGGATAACCAATAATAAAAAGGCCAGTTCAGATATGAACTGGCCTTTTTATTTAAATTATAGACACATTTTTAATAGTACCTTTTTTAGCAATCATAAATGTCTTAAAAATCAACTTGTAAGGGTGGTAAATTTATTGAAGTTAGAAAGACAGTTAATTTTAAATGAATAACTATTAATAGTTAATGATCGAGAAATAGGATTACCATTAATGAATACATACAGTTTAGAAAATTAAAATTTGTAAAGTAGTTTTTCGAACCTAGAACAAAGATTGGAGAAACGGAGATTTAATCACTAACGATAATAATTGATTAGTTTTTGGTATAAATATTTTTAACTTGTTTAATAGCTCACTATATTTGCACCCGCAAAATAGGTCGCATAGCTCAGCTGGATAGAGCATCTGCCTTCTAAGCAGACGGTCGGAGGTTCGAATCCTCCTGCGATCACTAGTATTTGTAAAGTCTCAGCAGTTTTAGTACTTCTGAGGCTTTCTTATTGGCAAACAATTTTTAAAACCCAAATACTTCTTAATAAAAAATCTTACAATAAAAGTTTTATTCAACGATAAACTCAGA
>CAYTRI010000191.1:0-4378 GCA_964440105.1 uncultured Flavobacteriaceae bacterium | reverse complement strand
TAATCTTTCAGAAGTATCAAACGCATAGTATGCATGACCTTTTTCGATAAGTTCAGTTGCGTATTGCTCGTATAAGTGTTTGCGCTCACTTTGGCGGTAAGGCCCAAAACCCCCATCTTTCTGCGGCCCTTCATCAAAAGGAATTCCACACCAATCTAAAGCATCAATAATATATTTTTCTGCGCCTTCAACATATCTATTTTGGTCTGTGTCTTCTATCCGAAGCACAAAATCACCACCATTTTTTTTAGCGAATAAATAATTAAATAATGCGGTACGCACACCACCAATATGAAGCGGTCCAGTAGGACTAGGAGCAAACCGAACTCTAACTTTTTGACTCATTTCTAAAAATTGAGCCACAAAGATAGGGTTTGTGTATGATGATGAAAACACATAAAGCAGCACAGATGGTCGTATTTAACAAAATCTTTTCTCTAAGGTTTTCAAGTAAAAGGTATCTTGGTAATAAATTAAAGTAGATTTTGGGCAGTTTTAAAATGATAATAGCTAAGCTAAACACCTTTACCAAAAAGTATTACACTAAGCTTTTGGCAAAAGGGACGATATTGTTTTTAACTCTAGGCATCCTGTTTTTTTTAATAATAACAGCAGTTGAGTACTTTTTATGGCTGGGTTCGACCCTTAGATTTGCACTACTAATAACTTTTATTGCAATTGAGGTGTTTTTGCTTTATAAATATATTCTAACTCCTTTATTCTATTTGTTTAAAGTTAAAAAAGGAATTTCTAACAAAGAAGCATCTGTTTTAATTGGCAAACACTTCCCTGAGGTAGATGACAAGCTTTTTAACCTTTTAGATTTAGCTGAGAAAAATCAAGAATCAGATTTGTTAGTAGCTGCAATTGAGCAGCGTTCATTGCAAATGAATCCGGTGCCATTTGCTAATGCAGTTAATTTTAAGGAGAATTTAAAGTATGCGAGATTTATTCTAATTCCTCTTGTACTAGTAGGGTTATTATGGCTCTCAGGTAACATTGCAGATTTTTTTAGATCCTATAAACGAGTGGTTAATTATGATGTAGCTTATGAGCCACCAGCACCATTTTCATTTCAGTTATTAAATGAGGATTTGGAGCTTTTGGAGGACGAATCTTTAACACTTAATGTAATTACCGAAGGAAAAGTAAAACCAGAAAACGTTGTTGTGGTAATTGACGGGAAAGAACTTCTGATGCAAGAAGTTAATGGCCAGTTTCAATTCACTTTTCAAGCACCCATAGAATCTACAGATTTTTATTTTTCTGCAAACGGTTTTGATTCTAGAACATATAATATTGTTGTAGGTAAGGTCCCTGCAATTCAAAGTTTTGAAATGAAGTTGAATTATCCTAGCTATCTGGGAAAACGAAATGAAACTTTAAAGGGAACAGGAAATGCAATTGTCCCAGAAGGAACTCTTGTTACTTGGAATATTTTGGGAGTACATACAGACGCTTTAGAGTTTGTGACTAAGGATACAGTGATTGGTTTTAAAAAGCAGGACAGGTCTTTTAGCTTATCAAAAGCAGTTTATTCAGATTTAGATTATGAACTAGCAACATCTAACCAAAATGTAAAACAATACGAGACTTTAGGATACCAAATAGAGGTGGTAAAGGACGGATATCCGACTATAAAAGTGGAGCAGACATTAGATTCTTTAAACCCTAATTTATCGTATTATTCAGGGTTGGCTGGTGATGATATTGGACTTAAGAATATCCGTTTAGTATATTATCCTAAGGATAAACCTCAAGTAGTAAATACTTTACCCTTACTCAGTTCAAAAGCTAATGTGGAACAATTCTATTACACTTTCCCTTCGGGACTTAATTTAGAAGAAGGACAGGACTATGATTTGTATTTTGAAGTTTTTGATAATGATGGACTCAGAAAGGGTAAATCTACTAAGAGTCAAGTGTTTAGTACTAAGAATTTTGATGATAATGAACTGAAAAACAAAGAGTTAGAGTCTCAAAAGTCAATTTTAAAGAACCTAGACAAATCTCTAGAAAACTTTAAGGAACAAAAAGAAGCGCTTAAAGAAATTAATGACAAGCAGAAAGAGAATAAGAACCTCAATTTTAATGACCAGAATCAAATAAAAGAGTTTTTACAGAAGCAAGAGCAGCAAGAATCCATGATGCAAAAGTTCAGCAAAGAACTAAAAGACAATCTAGAAAAGAATCAGAAGAACGATGAGCTAAATGAGCTGCTTAAGGAGCGTTTGGAACGCCAAGAATTAGAAGCTGAAAAGAATAAAAAGTTATTAGAAGAATTAAATAAGGTTGCAGATAAGATTAATAAAGAAGATTTAAAGAAGCGACTGGAAGAATTAAGTAAAAAGCAAAGTAATAGTGAACGGAATCTTGAACAGCTTTTAGAATTAACAAAGCGGTATTATGTAACTGAGAAAGCTGTTCAATTGGCTAAGGAATTAGAAAAATTAGCTGAACGGCAGAAGCTATTATCTGAGCTAAAGTTGGGCGAAGAGTTTTCTAATGAACAACAGGAAAAATTGAACGAAAAGTTTTATGAACTTGCCAAGGAGTTGGAGGAGCTTAAAAAAGATAATCAGGCGCTTAAGAAACCATTAGATTTAGATATTAGTAAGCAAAAGGAAGAAGGAGTTAAAAAAGACCAAGAAGATGCTTTAGAAGAAATTAATAAGCATCAGGGAATGGACGAATCTTCGGAAAGTAGTGAAAAGCAAGAGGCTGGCAATAGAGCCTCCCAAAAGCAGAAATCTGCAGCTCAAAAAATTAAAGAGATGAGCGAAAGCTTGGAGCAAAGTTCGTCTTCTTCAGGTGGCGGTTCTTCTATAACAGAAGATGCTGAAATGCTTCGTCAAATATTAGATAATCTAATCACATTTTCTTTTAAGCAAGAAGGTTTATTTGATAAGCTGCAAGAGTCACAAGGCGAGATTTCAGAGTTTTCAAATACAGTACGTCAACAAAAAGAGCTGCGAGGGCTTTTTGAGCACGTAGATGATAGTCTTTTTGCACTTTCTTTACGCCGAGCAGAACTTTCAGAATTTGTAAATGAGCAAATCACAGAAGTATATTACAATATTGACAAGTCTTTAGAAAGTATTGCTGAAAATCAAGTTTATCAAGGAGCCTCGTATCAACAATATGTGCTAACCGCATCAAATTCCTTAGCTGATTTTCTTGCCAAGTTGTTGGATAATATGAATCAAAGTATGCAATCTGGCAATGGACAAGGGCAAGGTGATGATTCTCAGTTGCCTGACATTATTGAAGGACAACAAAAGGTTGGTGAAAAGATGGGTGAACAAGGAGAATCGGGCAAGGAAGGCAAGGATGGTGAAAAAGGAGAATCAGGTGACCAAGGAAAAGAAGGTGAACAAGGAAAGGAAGGCCAAAGCGGTAAAGATGGAAAGTCTGGAAAGGATGGCAAATCTGGCAGCGAAGGTGAAGGTGGTGAAAATGGTAAGGGAGGAAAGAACGGTAAAGAAAAGGATGGCAAAGGAGAAGGAAATGGAGAAGGGGGGACTGGTAATGGACCATCCGAAGAAGAACTTAAAGAAATCTATGAGATTTATAAGGAACAGCAAGTTTTAAGAAATAAGTTGGAACAGCAATTGAATAACATTCTACAAAAGGATAAACAAGACTTGGCAAAGAAACTTGTTCGGCAGATGGAAGATTTTGAGAATGATTTGCTCGAAAATGGTATTACGCAGCGCACTCGCAACAAAGCAAATCTTATTCAGCATCAACTAATGAAATTAGAAAATGCTGCCTTAAAGCAGGGTGAGAAAAAGGAAAGAGAAAGCAAAACAAATAGTAATCAATTTCAGAACCCTATATTGACCAAGCCATCACTTCTAAAGAACAAGACTAATACAATTGAGATTTTAAATAGACAAGCCTTACCTTTGCGGCAAAATTATAAGCGTAAGGTTAAGAACTATTTTAAAGATGAAGATTGACTTTAACTACGAGATTGATTTTAAGCTAGACAGCGCATCAAATTATACCGATTGGATTAATAGGATGCTTGCTACTGAGTCTTCATTTTTAGGAACACTTAATTATATCTTTTGTGATGATGCGTATTTAGTTGAAATAAACCTACAATACCTAAATCACAATACACTAACAGACATAATTACTTTCGATTATTCTGATGAAAGCAGAGTATCCGGGGATATATTTATATCTATAGAGCGAGTTAGGGATAACGCTAAGGATTTTAAAGTTGGTTTTGAAGAGGAGTTGAAACGCGTTATGAGTCATGGTGTTTTGCATTTGCTTGGATATAATGACAAGACAGATGAAGAGAAGCACTCAATGCGAAATAAAGAGAATGAAATGATAAAATTGTTCCACGTGGAACAATAGAAAT
>CAYTRI010000190.1:0-4382 GCA_964440105.1 uncultured Flavobacteriaceae bacterium | reverse complement strand
AGTTCGGTTTGTTGGGTTTTTTTCATTGCGAACAAAGTGATGCAATCTTTTAAACTAGTGCTAAATATACCTTGAGGAGCGTAGCGACAAAGTAATCTGTTAAATGCTTTTAAAGGTTCAACAGATTACTTCGCTTTGCTCGTAATTTCGTTTATGAATTTGGCAATGGCGGAGGCGTATTACCACCTAAAAAGGATTTTAGTTCTTCTACTTCTTGCAAAGCTGCCCAACTAGCCATTCCTTGTTTCCAGACTAGACTTTCTTTATTGATTGTTCTATTGGCGAATAGCGCTTTAAGCTGATCAACACCTACGGGCCCTTGTTGTGCTCCGTTAACAGCATAAAAATATTGTACGGCTACAGGCATTGGAGGAGGGAAAGCCCCAACTTGTGCTTGACCACCTATCTGAGAGCTTGCCTGCGGGGCTCCCGTCATCATTCCACCCATTTGTTGAGCAAGAACAAAGCCCATTCCCATGCCCATTCCGGCACCAGCTGTTCCACCTTCATTTTTTGCAGCAGCTTCGATAGCCTTAGCGGTTTTAAATTTGGTTAATTTGTCTAAATCTAGCTTGTCTATTCTGCTGTATTCGAAGATTTCTTTCTTTAAATCTTCAGGCATCGATACATTTTCGATGTAGAATTTTTCTAAGGATATCCCTACAGATAAAAACTCTGGTTTCATTACCTCTTGGCAAGTATCGGAAAGCTCTGAAGTATTTGCAGCGTATAATTCAATTGGCAGATTTGCTTCACCAACAGTATCTGTAAAACGGGTAGCGATTAAGCTTTTTAGATGTTCGTTAATTTCAAAATTGGTAAAGTTATTATCCGTACCAACAATATCTATAATGAATTTTCCTGCATCAGCAATTTTAAAAGCATAGGTTCCAAAAGCTCTAATTTCTACCAAACCAAAGCGTTCATCACTAAGTGTTATTGGGTTTTTTGTGCCCCACTTTTCATCGGTAAATAAATGTGTATTTACAAAATATACTTCCGCTTTAAACGGAGAGTTAAAACCATATTTCCATCCTTTTAGTGTAGCTAAGATGGGAAGGTTTTGTGTAGTTAAATCATAAGTACCAGGAGTAAACACATCGGCCAGTTGTCCTTCATTTATAAAAACTGCTGTTTGCCCTTCGCGAACAATAAGTTTTGCACCGTTTTTAATTTCGTTTTGGTAGCGCTCAAATCTGTGCGCTATGGTATCATCTGTAAAGTCGAGCCATTCGATAATATCGATAAACTCGTGACTTAGTTTTTCTTTTATTTTGCTAAAAATATCCATGAATAGTGTTTTTTTAATTTGTGTTCTAAAGCTATGAAAAAAGGATGGTTCCTTTATTCATTGTATTAGTATAAAATTACTATTAATGTTACATTTAAGGCATAAAGTATTCTATATGAAGTATCTATTTACATTACCTATACTACTAATTAGCATATTGTTTTTTGGTTGTAAAACGAATACCGAAGAAGTTCCATTAGATGCTAAACAAGTAGCAAAGATGAAGTTGAGTCTTGCTGAAGCTAATAATTTGGCGAGCTTACCACTTGCTTGCGTTCAAAAAGAGTATCCAAATAAAACTGGGCACACTTTAGGGGGTGAAGAAGATTTAGCGGGCCCTCAAACATTACATCCAGCTTTTTATGGTTGTTTTGATTGGCATTCTGCTGTTCATGGCCATTGGTCTATGGTAAAATTATTAAAAACGCACCCTAATTTAAAAGAAGCGGAGCGAATTAAAATGGTGCTAAGTACTAATTTATCCGAAGAAAATATTCAAACTGAAATAGCCTATTTTAAAGGAAAACATAACAAGAATTTTGAACGTACTTATGGCTGGGGATGGCTTTTAAAATTGGCTGAAGAATTACATACTTGGGAAGACCCAATTGCAAAAGAATTAGAACAAAATTTGCAACCTTTAACCGATTTGATAGCCGATAAATTAATTGGGTATCTACCAAAATTACAATATGCAGTTCGTGTAGGAACGCATAGTAATACGGCTTTTGGGCTGTCATTTGCTTGGGATTATGCCGAAACGGTGAATCATCAAGCTTTAATGAATAGTATTCGTTCTCGAGCGCTATTTTTTTATGAAAAAGACCAAGCTTGTCCATTAGGCTGGGAACCTAGTGGCGCAGACTTTTTATCACCCTGTTTTGAAGAGATAGATTTAATGCGCAGAATACTTCCGGAAGCAGAATTTATGCAATGGATGACAAGGTTTTTACCAGGCTTAGGGCAACTGAATTTTGATGTTGAAGTTGCTCGTGTTGGTGATAGAGAAGATGGCCAATTAGTGCATTTAGATGGTTTAAACTTTAGCAGGGCTTGGGTGTTTTATGGTTTGGCAAAACAGTACCCTGCATCCTATGGGCATTTAGAACAAGCAGCTAATAAGCATATCGCATATTCCTTTCCTAATTTGGTAGGGGATAATTATGAAGGTGGCCATTGGCTGGGTTCGTTTGCTATTTATGCCTTAGGAGCACAATAATTACCAAAATCCAGTTCCAGGTTCTCCTTTAAAAGGACCAGCTAGGTTGTCTGTAATCCAACCAGCATAAAACTGTCCGGGTTGCGGCCGTGCTTTTTCATCACCTACAAAACAATCGAAATATTGGGGATAAAATGCAAAGTGATTTGTGATGGCTTCAAACTCAGAAAAGGGTTTGGTATAGCTCCAAGCAATAGCTTTTAATGGTGCTGTTTTAAGGGCCCAGTAGTTTGCAGCGCCTTTCCATTCACATAAAGATTCCTTATTGGGTAGTTGCACCAATAGTTTTTGGTCAACATCAGAAGAAGGCAGGTAATAACTTGGCGGATGAGCAGTTTCCATAACGGCATAGGCATCAGTAGTTTTTGCAATGCAAACTTCACCTGAATAGATGGTTATTTCTTGATGTACTTTTTCTAAAGCCGGTGGTCTAGGAAAATCCCAAACAGATACTTGGCCTTTTCTAGGTTCATGAGCAAATGGAGGTCGTTTTTGGCCATTAAATTGCCATTTGTTTCGTGCTTTTAAAAGCCAATCGGGCACTTTTTTATTTGTGTTACTCAAATCTGATGATTAAGGTTCCTTGTTAAAGATAAGTGCTAATCAACTTATCTTAGCAAAAAATAATACTTTGGAAAAGAATGTACTAGGGACCCAATTACAAGCCTGTTGCTATGAACCAAAAACAGGATTTTATCGTGATGGTTTTTGCAGAACTGGACCAGAAGATGTTGGTACGCATGTGGTTTGCGCAATTATGACAGCTGAGTTTTTGGTGTATACCAAAGAGCAAGGAAATGATTTAAGTACGCCAATGCCCATGTATCAATTTCCAGGGCTAAAACCTGGTGACAAATGGTGTTTGTGTGCCTCTAGATGGAAGCAAGCTTATAAAGCTGGCAAAGCGCCCGAAGTGGTATTGGAAGCAACACATGAAAAAGCATTACAAATCATAGATTTTGAACTATTGCTAGAGCTTAAACATGTTGCTGATTAGTTGGCTTCTATAACAGCAATAGCCTCAATTTCTACACCCCAATTTGGCAAGCCTAAGGTTTCAACACCTACCAAAGTGCTGGCAGGCATATCTTTATCGCCTAAAACTTCTTTTCTAACCGCTCTAAATGCATCTAAATATGCTGGTTTATAATCTACAACAAAAGTGCTGTATTTAACCACATCATTAAAAGTAGCACCGCTATTTTCAAGTGTTTTTAGAAGATTGTTGATAGCATCTCTAAACTGAGCTTCAAAATCTTCGCCTTCACCCACTTGACCAGAGATATAAATAGTTTTTACCCCATTAGCTTCAACAATTACGGCTTCGGAATAGCCTTGTCGCGCATCTATATGGGTTTTGGTTAAACTAGTAAAAGGAGTGTTTGGTACTTTGGGGTTTGGAGTTTCATTTTTACAACTAAAACTTAGTAGTAGTGCAAGTAGCAGTATATACGACCTCATGTATTTGGATTTTACTTCAAGATAACAAAATCAACCTATATATAGTATTTGAGATGGTAGTATCTAAGATTTATTCTTTTTCCGAAACAAGTTCTTTACCCGTTTAAGGGTGTCTTTTTTCTTTACAGGGTATTCCTCAATAACTATGTCTCCCAAAATCACAATATCTTCCACAAGCGAAATGCTAAGAGATTCCATGTTTTCTTTTACAGCTATTTCCTGAGTTTCAAAACCAATGTAAGAAACCCAAAGAACCTGTTTTTCTCTGGTATTTGCGGTTGGGATGGTAATACTAAATTTCCCCGCCATATCGGTTTGAGAACCAATAGTACTTCCTTTTAAAACTAGATTTACACCTGGTAAAGGCAGGTTATTAGAATCTTTAACTATTCCTGTTAGGGTATAGGTTTC
>CAYTRI010000189.1:0-4396 GCA_964440105.1 uncultured Flavobacteriaceae bacterium | reverse complement strand
GCACCAACCCACCAATATTTTGAATCGCGATACTCAATTCCCAGAGCAAATGCTTGTTGTGGTCCTTGTGCCAATTTGTAATCCTTAATATTTGCTCGGCCTAAATCCAGATTTCCTGTTACATCTATCAAATCCTCTTCTGCTCCCGCAGTATCAAAATTAATCGAAACAGAAGGGTTACTCGCGTATATATATTTAGCAACATTTGCAACCGCTGAAAGTTTTACTTGCGATGAAATCTGATATTCCAAACCTAGCTCTATACCCATGTGTAACTTGTCTAAATCTGTAAGCACTTCTTGTACAAAATCTGAGCCCACCCCAGAATCCACAAAAAAGAAATTTATATCTGTTGTGTTCTGAAAGCGTGTATAAAAAGTAGATAGTCTGCCTGTTACATCCGGAAGACGAAGAAAATAGTTTGCATCTAGTGTAGAAATAGTTTCATTATTTATATTAGGCACTATGGCGTTATTCTCTCTGGGGTTTATAAAAATGTTTTGTAGTACAGGAGCTCTATCTATATATCCTCCGTTAAGCTCTACCCATTGTCTCCCAGAAAGCTTATAGGTTATTCCTCCTTTAAATCCATAGTTAGAAAAACTTACTTCTTCACTTTCTCCATCTGAATTTTGTAAAAATCGTTCATTTTTAAAGATTCCTTTTCTTTGATAGTTTGTTTTAGAAATCTCCCCTGAAATAAATCCTAACCAATTTTTCTTTTCAAAACTAAGCTGTGCAAAAGAGCCAATAAGTGAAGCATCCGTTTTATAATTGTAATTAAAAATATCGGCTTCATTTTTATTTAGGGAACCATTTACATCATTCTGAGTATTAGAAAAAGGGTCTATATCTTCATGAAAATTCGCTCCCAATAAATCTTCTATTTCTGCATAGTTATTAGAATTCATTTTTTGATAGTTGATTCCAAAGTCTAATTTAAAGTTTGAATTCAAATTAAAATTTACCGCTGTTGATGCAGCGATTTGTTTGTCATCCACTTTATCATTGTAATAAACGTATGCGGCTTTACCATTAGAATTAGCTTGGTACAAGTTTGCCCAATTCATTTGTGGGTTTGCTAAAAAACCCTCGCGTGCCAAAGCTGCATTTGTAAAATCTGCTCCAATAGGGTTGTTTATATAAAAACTTGGTAAGTACCTATAATAGATGGGTTCGGGGTTAGGCGCATTAAAATAACCTAATCTACTACGAGCATTAGTCCCAAATTGATACGATAAACCAGAGGTGATTTTAAGTTTATCAGATTCAAAATAATGATTAAGCATGACTATTGGTTCAGAAATATTACGCTCTCTTGAATTTCGTATATCTCCATTTTGCTTACCCCAATATGGATTATATTGATTACCTGCTAGTTTAAAAACTTCTTCTGTAATAGCCGAAGAACGGCCACGTCTATTTTTTGCTAAAATTCCCGTAAGCATAAAGCTATTCTTATCATTAAACTGATATTCTAAAGCTCCAAAGAAAGAATACGCATCATACAAGGTTCCGTCTATATATCCCTGTTTTGCCCACCTTCTAGATGCAGAAAATGTATAGCTTAATCCATTATTATCTTGTCCTGAAGTATATGTAGCCATAAAACGACCAGAATATGTTCTATTAGAAGCAGATGATGATAACCGAACACCTGGCCTAAGTTTAGATGGGCGAGTGTCTATATTCGTATTCCCTAATATTCCTCCAAAAGTATAATTTGATGTTTTTAGCCCATTTGTAAATTCTTGATTTCTAATAATATCGTTTAGTCCACCCCAATTATTCCATTGTGGACGACCATCAAAGAATTTGTTCATTCTAATACCATTAATGAGTACTTGTCCATTTTTAGAATCGTAACCCCTCACTCTAAAAAATGCCTGACCAAAATCGAAAGCTGCACGATTTAAAAAGACGTCCCTAGTAGCTTGTAATATTCCTGCAGATAAAGACACTGTTTCATCGTCATCAGATAAATCAGATTCTGTTAGGGTAATTAAATTATCTGTCTGCTCAATCGTGATATCATTTTTTAGCGTAATCACTCCCAAATCTAGGTTCTGACCTTCTAATAAGATTGGTATACGTTTTACAGTATAATAAGGAGCTGAAACCTTTAAAATATGGGCTCCATTAAGTGACGTAGTAAATTGGAATTCGCCAGCGGTGTTAGACAAAGTGGTTTCGCTAGAACCTTCTATTGAAATTAATATTCTATCTAAAGGGGTATTTGCGCCTTCTCTTAATATACTACCTGTAATAGTAGTTGTTTGTTGAGCATAAACTGAAAATGATATGCAAAAAAGAGTAAAGAATAAGCGCATGCAAATGGTTGTGTGTATTTCAATGTTACGGAAAATGTAGGAAATTCCTTTGATTAAAGGAGAAAATTTATCGTAGTCTGGAATTAATTCCTTTTAAAGCTAACCAACAAACTAACGGGTGTCAGGTTGAGCGCAGTCGAAACCTAATAGTTATTGCCTGCACTTCGACTGCGCTCAGTGTGACAGGCTCGAATCTATATTCTAAGCGAGAAAAAAATAATTAGTTGAACTAAAAAGGTAGCATGTTTAAGTGCTAATCACATAAACTTAAAATGTTCCCTACTTTTACTTTCTAATGAGAATTATACTATACATACTTTTTTTACTTCCTTTCTTCTTATTTGGGCAGACCAAAAAAAGTTTTAAAATAAGGACTATCGCTTTCTATAATGTCGAAAACCTATTTGATACTGTAAATGATACTTTAGTTTTTGATGATGAAAGAACTCCTGATGGAAATTATAAATGGACTGAAAAGCGTTACCAAAAAAAGATAGCGCATATCTCTAAAGTCCTTTCTGAAATTGGACAAGATGTAACCAATACCTCTCCAGATATTATTGGATTATGTGAGGTAGAAAAAAGAGCTGTTCTTAATGATTTAATACAGCATCCTAATCTTAGAAACAAGGATTACGGAATTATTCATCTAGATTCCCCTGACGAAAGAGGTATAGATGTGGCTTTATTATATAAAAAAGCTTCTTTTATACCTGACTCATTTAAAAGTCATCAATTATTGCTTTTTAATGAAGAAGGTTTTAGAGATTATACCAGAGATCAGCTTGTTGTAAGCGGACTTTTAGATGAAGAGCAAATTTACTTTATCATAAATCATTGGCCTTCCAGAAGTGGTGGAGAAGCACGAAGTAGACCTTATAGAAGAAAAGCTGCTGAACTCAATAAAAGAATTATAGACTCTATTAGAAGAATAAATTTTAACGCTAAGATTATTAGCATGGGAGATTTTAATGATGACCCACGTGATACTAGCTTTAAAAAAGTTTTAAAAACTAAAGGAAAAACCAAGCAGTTAGATAGTCTATCATTATTTAACCCAATGGAAAAACTATTTAAAAAAGGGGTGGGCTCTTTGGCATATAGGGATAAATGGAATCTATTTGACCAGTTCTTTTTTACATCAAATCTAATTAATAAGAAAAAAGAAGAATATTCATTTTGGAAAGTTGGAGTCTTCAGTCCTAATTATCTAAAAACAGCTACTGGAAGGTACAAAAGCTATCCTTTTAGAACCTATGTGGGTACTACATACCAAGGAGGTTATGCAGACCATTTTCCTGTGTATCTGTATTTAATAAAGAAAGCCTCCCCCAACCCCTCCAAAGGAGGGGAGTAAATCTGAAAGTAATTTATGATAGAATGTCTAATTAAAAGCGATTATTAATGCTTTTTGTAATAAAAGACACCTTATTAAAAGTTAGTTCTAGTTACTCTAAAATAAAGTTCTCCCCCTCTGGGGGAATTAGAGGGGGCTTTTAAAACCACTGCCCCCATGGTATGCGGCTTAATATCAATAGTAGCCCTAGGCCGTAAAATATGGCTATACTTTTAAACTTAGCAGCATCTTCTGTTTTCTTTTTATGGCGAGACCATCCAATAGTAATTAAAGCAATGGCAATGACATTTATAAGTGGATGCTCTAAAGCCAGCAAACGCGCTGGAGCGTTTAATCCACCCATACCTAAGGTTTGTATTGCTTTTAGTCCATTTGCAGAAATAAAGAATACAATAAGGCCTATAAGTAATTGAATATGGGATAAAATCAAGGTAAATAAACTAAGTCTTAAATCTTTTTCAAACCGAAACTCTTTTTTACCTAACCAGCCAGTGATGGCATTTAATGTTGCTGCTAGCAGAAGAAAAAGAACGATATAGGCAAAATAAGAGTGTAAGGTTTTTACAATTTCCATGATTTAGTTTTTGATTTTTAAATGTACTGAATTTTGCTCATAAAAAAACCCCGCTAAAAGCGGGGTTTTAAATTGTATAAAACAGTTTGTTTAGTTGAATATATATCTAACACCCAACTGCGCTTGCCATCTAGA
>CAYTRI010000188.1:0-4428 GCA_964440105.1 uncultured Flavobacteriaceae bacterium | reverse complement strand
AAAAAAAGGTGCAACACCAGCTAGTGATGCTACCAAGAGTAAATAAAACGTTTGAATTCTTTGAATCATTGCCTTTTTAGGTTTCCAGAAAGCAAAAATACGTGTCTTTTCGATAAATAACGTTTCTTCTTAAAAAATAATTTGTATCATTGTATCGTTATTATCAAGTATACTTACCCGGGAACATCTTTCCCAACCGTAATATTCCAATAACAATTTACTTCAAAATTTAGATAACAAGTTTAACTTATTGATTACTTAATGTTCGAGATTTCAGATCTAAAAGCAAAAAAGCTTCCTGAACTACAGGAAATAGCAAAAGGATTAAATATTCCTAAATTCAAGACAACTAAGAAGTTGGATTTGGTTTACCAAATCTTAGATGTACAGGCATCTAACCCCAAAGCAGTTAAAGAAGCGGCTCCCGCTACTGAGACTAAAGAGGCAAGACCAAAACCTAGACCTAGGCCAAGACCGGTTAAAAAGGACAGTAAAAAAAATGAATCTGCAGCTCCTGCCGCAAAGACAGATAGTTCAGACAAAGGAGATGCAACTCCAGAAAAAAGAGAACCTCAAAAAAATCGAAAGCCTAATCCGCAGCAGAAAAATCAAAATCGCAAGCCTAACCCAAGGCCACAACATGAAAAAAAGAGTAGCAATTTTGATAAAGATTTAAAAAATAGATATAAGCAGCCAGAATTCGAATTTGACAGCATTATAGAAAGTGAAGGAGTCCTAGACATCATGCAAGATGGATATGGCTTTTTAAGATCTTCAGATTACAACTACTTATCATCTCCTGATGATATTTATGTATCGCAATCGCAAATTCGTTTGTTTGGTTTAAAAACTGGAGATACGGTTTTAGGTAATGTAAGGCCTCCTAAAGAAGGTGAAAAATATTTTCCGCTTATTAAAGTGAACAAGATTAATGGAATAGATCCTAAAATAGTTCGTGATCGTGTTTCATTTGAGCATTTAACACCATTATTCCCAGATGAGCGCTTTAAATTAGCAGAGCGTCAAGCATCAATTTCAACCAGAATTATTGATTTGTTCTCCCCGATTGGAAAAGGACAACGTGGAATGATTGTTTCGCAGCCAAAAACTGGTAAAACAATGTTATTAAAAGACATTGCAAATGGTATTGCGGCCAATCATCCAGAAGTTTATCAAATTATATTATTAATAGATGAGCGTCCAGAAGAAGTTACTGATATGCAGCGTAATGTACGTGGCGAAGTTGTTGCTTCAACTTTTGATAAAGAAGCAACAGAGCATGTTCGTGTAGCTAATATTGTTTTAGAAAAGGCAAAACGTTTGGTAGAATGCGGGCATGATGTGGTAATCTTGTTAGACTCTATTACCCGTTTAGCAAGAGCATACA
This sequence comes from uncultured Flavobacteriaceae bacterium, assembly GCA_964440105.1. Lineage (GTDB taxonomy): Bacteria > Bacteroidota > Bacteroidia > Flavobacteriales > Flavobacteriaceae > Croceitalea. The sequence goes on along the minus strand of CAYTRI010000188.1, from coordinate 3,041 downwards.
ACACCGTACAACCAGCATCTGGTAAGGTATTAAGTGGTGGTGTAGATGCAAATGCATTACACAAACCAAAACGTTTCTTTGGTGCGGCCCGTAATATAGAAGGTGGCGGTTCCTTATCAATTATAGCTACTGCACTTACAGAAACTGGTTCTAAAATGGACGAAGTTATCTTTGAAGAATTTAAAGGTACTGGTAATATGGAATTACAATTAGATCGTAAAATATCTAACAGAAGAATATTCCCAGCTATTGACTTAACTTCATCTAGTACACGTAGAGACGATTTACTCTTAGATGAAGCTACGATACAACGTATGTGGATAATGCGTAAATACCTTGCAGATATGAATCCAGTAGAAGCTATGGAGTTTATAGAGCAACGCTTTAAACAAACTAAAAACAATGAAGAGTTTTTAATGACGATGAATCAGTAAGATTAGACTTTTAATAAATATTTTACGAACCTCATTGGTATTTCCAATGAGGTTTTTTATTCCCTTTTTTTAAGAAAAACCCTATCTTTAAATAAAGATTCCCCTATCTGATTGTAAACATTTAACCATTCACTTATGAAAAACTATCAAAAATGGGCTTTAGCCTTTTCAACAATTTTACTTTTAACAGTTACTTCTTGCGCTGAAAAACCAAAAGAGGATAAGGACAAACCAAAGTATGAAGAGCATGAAGATGACGAAATGGCAAAAGCTCCAGATGGGATAATTACTCTTGATGAAGCTAAAGTCTTATGTACAAATTATGAAGACAGAAGAATAGAAGGCATTAAGAGCTTTGAAATGGCTCAAAATCCTGAAAAAGAATTTATACCTACTCAATTTATTGATTTTGATTTTGAAACTATCCGTAAATATGTAAAATATGTAGAGCGTAAAGCTAAAAAAGCAAATATTGAGCCCGACAGCTTACGTATTTATTTAGGTAACTACGGTAAAGATGGCAAAGACCCTAATAGAAATACAGTATTTATTTTACCAACTGCAACTGTTAATGGTAAACATGGGGGATTCTATATAAATTCTGATGGCAATGCAGAACTTATCAGAAATTACTGGCCTGAAAGTCAAGATGGTCAAAAATCTAAAGCTGGCTTTTTACCTTCTTTAAATATGAATCTTTACCAAGATGGGAGTTTGATTTTAAATGATGGCAGTAGCGCTCCACCTCCTAAAGCAGATTTTTAACTTATTATGAGTCAAGTAATTATTGATTTTATAAGTACCAACTACTTTGTTGTCGTTTACGGAATTACTTGGCTTATTTCAGTGTTTATGTATAGAAAATATTTCGATACTGTTTTGAAATATTTTCCCATTATAATTTCTTACACGTTTTTCTCTGAGTTACTAGGAAGTTTGGTTATTAATTATGAAGATATTCAGTTAATATTTGGTTATGACAATCATACCTTTTATAACAATCTTATTTACAATATATATCACTTAAGTTTTTTCCTTTTCTTTTTCTATGTCTATCGAAAAAGCTTATTAAATGCAAGTAAAAAAAGAATAATTAAGTATGGAACATATCTTTTTATAATAATTAACTTAATTAACTTAATAATTCAAAATGTTTTAATTGAATCATTGGTGTATGCTTATTTGTTCGGAACAATCCTTTTGATTTACTGTACTTTAAATTACTTTAAAGATGTTTTTAAGGATAATAACCTCCATATATTAAAGTATAGCCTATTATTTTGGGTAAGTCTCGGTTTATTTGTTTTTCATATTACCTACTTGCCTTTAAAAATATTTAAAGAATTCTATTTATACGAATTGTATGTGCCTCTTAGGCAATTCCATCTTAGCGTAATTGTTTTAATGTATGTTTTATTTAGTATTGGATTTGTTATTAGTAAAAGAAGGGCATTTCGTTAAACAAATAATTTGGTTGATTTTCTACTAGGTAGTTTTTTTATTCCAATTTACTTTATCACATGGGTAATTTCCATGTTTACCTACAAAAAGTATTTTGATACGGTAATGCGTTTTTTTCCCATCTTTATTGCCTACACTTTTTTTACAGAAATTTTAGGCTACTTTATTATAAACTTTGAGGAGTTTAGCTTTTTTGAAGAGCAAAAGTATGCATGGCATAACGTTATAATTTATAATGTTTATTCCATAATTACCTTTATGTTCTTTTATTGGATGTATTGGAAATTATTATTCAATGCTAAATACAAGAAGATTGTGGTGATTCTTGGTATACTAACGACTCTCGCTTTTTTGATTAGTGCACTGCTCCAAGACCCTATGCATACAGGTTTATATTTTGCTGATATCATAGCTTCTTACTCTTTATTAATTACGATAATTCTATACTTTAAAGAGAAGAAAGAAAATGAACAACCTTTTTTTCAAAAACATAATTTAATGTTCTGGATAAGTATTGGGTTTTTTATTTTCTACTTGGTATTTCCGCACCTCTATTTTGTTGGCTTTGAGTTTCCAGAAATCTGGATTACCTATAACTTTAGAAAAATTCTGCAAATCTTCATTGTTATAATGTATGTACTCTTTAGTGTAGGTTTTATTTTAGGCAAAAGAAAAGACTTTAAATAAAAAAAGCCCCATCCGCCTCTGGCGGATGGGGCTCAATATATTTTCTAAACAAAAACTACATTGCTGCAACTTTAGTCATTAATTTACTTTTTAAATTAGCAGCTTTATTGGAATGAATGATATTGCGTTTAGCCAATTTATCAATCATACTAACTACTGAAGGCAACAACTTCTCTGCAGACTTTTTATCTTCTTCGCTACGTAACTTTTTAATAGCATTACGCACAGTTTTGTGCTGGTATCTATTACGTAAACGTACTGCTTCGTTTCTTCTAATTCTCTTTAATGCTGACTTATGGTTTGCCATTTTTTTTAAGTTATAAATTAAATAAGTTTTAAGTCCTAAGCTAAAAGTTATTATAGGTTAATTACTTTAAACTTATAACTCTAAACTTTAAACTCAATTTTGTAGCCCGTAGGGGAATCGAACCCCTGTTACCAGGATGAAAACCTGGCGTC
>CAYTRI010000187.1:0-4461 GCA_964440105.1 uncultured Flavobacteriaceae bacterium | reverse complement strand
GCATTTATTTTAGCCTCATCAATAGTTTCTGGTAATGTAAATGCTCTTTTAAAAGAAGAAAAAGAGAATTCTCTTCTAGTGTAATTATTTTCTTTAACTGTATCGTCTGATTTTATTTCAGAAGAAATAGTCAAAACGTTTTCATCAATTTCTATATTAAAATTATCTTTTTTGAATCCTGGGATAGCTAATTCTAATTCAAAATTAGTTTCATTGTCTTTAATATTTACTGCTGGAAAAGTAGGATTGATACCCTCCATACCTCCAAACCAATCTGGTTTAAAAATATCATTCATTAATGCTGGAAATAACATATTGTTTCTTTTTACTATACTCATGGTGAATTTTTTTTAGTTAAACTTTCACCCAGTAAAAGACAAATTGTATACCAATATACTTTTGATGCCATTATGGCATTTTTGCAATTATATTTAATGTCATTTTGGCATTAGTTGTAGTGCGCCTTAAAAATATTTATAAGAATTTTGGTAGGAACTAGCTTATTAGGGTATTGATGCATTATTTCTAAAACTTGCCCTATTGCGGATGGTGGAAGTCCCATTTTTAGCCCCATGTTATGAAGTTTAGTAATTTCAGCCTTGGTTTGTTTTTTATCTATATTCATTAAGAGTAACAAACGATGAAATTGTACAATTCTATCAACTTGGCTTTTGAGTATTTTTTTTTCTGCTTTCTGACTCAATAATTCCTCAAAAACACCTTTATCTACGCCAAGATTTTCAGACACGCTAATTAAAAAATTATATTCTGATTCTTTGATAGTTTTATCCACCCTTGCAAATGCAATCATTTCGGAGAGTATGCTTAGTTTTTCTTGATATGTACTCATAGTATTTACCTAGCTCTTATCTATAACTCAAAATCATATGAATTTAGTATATAAAAAAATCCCAGGTTCCCCTGGGATTTTCTAGCTAATTCAAATAACTACAATATGTTATGCTTCGATTCTGACAGGAACCGTATAGATTTTGCCCTCTTGAGCATTATCTACTTTCTTGTAGTTAAGTCTTCCTTTAACGAAACCTTCAAGAGTTTCATTAGCAGTGGATACAGATAATACAACTATTTCACCTTCGTCGTTGATGGTAAAACGCACATCTGCAGTTAAATCGTCACTAATGTCAAAGTTGTTGTCCTTTAACATTTTGTGAATTTGAGTTGATAATTTTTTTACTGGATTTTCTGGTTTGTAATCGTTTGCTAAAACATTACCGGTTGAAAGTAGCAAAGCCGCTACCAGTACTAAACTGATTTTTCTCATGATGATTTCGTTTTTTGTGATTAATAAATTTGATGAATATATATAAAAGACTCCTCAGAAATAAGATTGTTACAACAAACTCAGACTTTAACAGAATTTTAAAAAAAAACAAAAAGGGTGATGTTTTAAAACATCACCCTTTTCTTATTTATATATAAGATTTTATTAAGCCAAAACAGCTTTAACTTTATCGGCTGCTTCTTGGAATTGAACAGCAGACTCTACTGCTAAACCAGAATTATCAATGATTTCTTTAGCTAACTCGGCATTAGTACCTTGTAAACGAACAATAATTGGAACTTTAATAGAATCTCCCATATTCTTATAAGCATCAACTACACCTTGGGCAACTCTATCACAACGAACGATTCCTCCAAAAATGTTAATCAATATCGCTTTCACATTAGGGTCTTTCAATATAATTCTAAAAGCCTCCTCTACTCTTTTTGCATCTGCAGTACCACCTACATCTAAAAAGTTAGCTGGTTCTCCACCTGCCATTTTAATTAAATCCATTGTTGCCATTGCCAAGCCAGCTCCGTTAACCATACAACCAACATTACCATCTAAATCAACATAATTTAAACCTAGAGCACCAGCTTCTACCTCTATTGGGTTTTCTTCACGTAAATCACGCATTTCAGCATATTGCTTTCTACGATATAATGCATTATCATCAATAGAAACTTTGGCATCAACAGCCATTATTTTATCATCAGAAGTTTTTAATACTGGGTTAATTTCAAACATACTAGAATCACTCTCCACATAAGCCTTGTATAAAGAGGCAACAAATTTTGTCATTTCTTTAAAAGCCGTTCCCGATAATCCTAAGTTAAAAGCAATTTTTCTAGCTTGAAAACCTAAAAGACCAGTAGCCGGGTCAATCTCTTCAGTATATATTAAATGTGGTGTTTTTTCAGCAACCTCTTCGATATCCATTCCACCTTCCGTAGAATACATAATCATATTTCTACCAGTTGCACGATTTAATAAAACAGACATATAGAATTCACTAGTTTCGCTATCACCAGGATAATAAACATCTTCAGCAACTAAAACTTGATGTACCTTTTTACCTTCAGCAGATGTTTGAGGAGTAATTAAATTCATTCCTATAATGCTCCCAGCTATCTCTTCAACTTCCTTTAAGTTTTTTGCCAACTTAACTCCTCCACCTTTTCCACGACCGCCAGCATGTACTTGCGCTTTTATAACATGCCATCCTGTGCCAGTTTCCTGTGTTAATTGTTTTGCAGCATCAACAGCCTCTTTAGCATTGTGTGCTACAATTCCACGTTGGATTCTAACACCAAAACTTGCTAAAATTTCTTTTCCCTGATATTCGTGAAGATTCATAAAACTCTACTGTTTGTATTGTGGCACAAAAATAGGAAACCACTTTTACAATTAACAATTAAAACTAGGGTATTTAATGGGTAAGCATTCTAGTTAACCTGAAAGTCTTCAAAATCCAAAGGATCAAAGTTTTTAAAGTGACCGTTCATTTCAATTACAGCTTTGGTTCTATTAATTTGATTAAGAACAGTTATAGTAGTATTTAAATGTTTTTTAATATAGTTTAAACGAACCGTTTCATTAGTTAGTTGTAGCAATTCATACTCTTGTTCAAAAGACAAACCCATCTTATGTGCAAATGCATAACTATTAAATTTATCCACAGCAATTTCTGGTAATTGCACTGCCATTAAATCGTAAAGTTCCTCAATTTTGCCAAGAACTTTTAATCTTAAATTTTCATCAGCATCATTACTAGATTCAAGAAACTCAACAACACCGCCGGCATATGGTTTTCCTTCCATTTCATTATCAAATTCCAGAACTTTAAAAACTTGTCTAGCAACGCATGTTACATCCATTTCGCCTCCTTCATAGGTAGTAACTACTTCAACAAGTTGCACCTCAACACCGTACTCCAATTTATCATTAATAAAAACAGGAATTCCAAAGGTCATGGCCTCTTCTCTACAATCATTTATTAATTGCTTATAACGGTCTTCAAAAATATGGAGTGGCACTGTTTCTCCAGGAAAGAAAACGGTTTGTAATGGAAAAAGTGGAAGATGCATAACTAAAGATTTTTGCTAAAAATAAGCACATACATTAAAAAGCACAACCTTAATAATTGTTATTTTTATAACAATTTGTTGTATTTATCTGTTTTTGATATTTATTTTTGTTCCTTAGTATTTCTAAATTTAGTTTTACAAAAATTGAAGTGATATGAAAGCGGCAGATTTATTAAAAATTGTAGAAGAACACGGGGCTCCAGTATATGTATATGATACACAAAAAATTAATTCTCAGTATAAGAGATTGACCGATGCTTTTAAAGGAGTAAGCAGTCTACGGCTAAATTACGCTGCTAAAGCTCTTTCAAATATATCGGTTTTACGTTTTATGAATAGTTTAGGAAGTGGACTGGATACCGTTTCAATTCAAGAAGTACAACTAGGCTTATTAGCAGGTTTTAAACCCGAGTCCATAATATATACTCCAAATGGTGTTTCTCTTGAGGAAATTGAAGAAGCTGCTGCTTTAGGAGTGCAAATTAATATTGATAATCTTTCTGTTTTAGAGCAATTTGGAAGCAAACATCCAGATGTACCTGTATGTATTCGAATTAATCCACATGTAATGGCAGGCGGTAATTCAAATATATCTGTTGGTCATATTGATTCTAAATTTGGAATAAGCATTCACCAAATTCCACATTTGTTACGTATTGTAGAATTAACTAAAATGAATATTAATGGTATTCATATGCATACGGGTAGTGATATTTTAGATATTGATGTTTTCCTGTATGCTTCGGAAATTCTTTTTGAAACTGCTAAGAACTTTAAAAACTTAGATTTTATAGATTTTGGTAGTGGTTTTAAAGTACCTTACAAAGCTGGGGACATAGAAACCAATGTTGAAGAGCTAGGAAAGAAATTAACTACTCGTTTTAATGAATTCTGCGCGGAATACGGTAAGGAGTTAACCCTTGCCTTTGAACCTGGTAAATTTTTGGTAAGTGAAGCTGGTTTCTTTTTGGCAAAAGTCAATGTTGTAAAGCAGACTACCTCAACCGTCTTTGCTAGTGTAGATTCTGGTTTTAATCATTTAATTAGACCAATGCTTTACGGTTCTCAGCATGAAATTGTAAATGT
>CAYTRI010000186.1:0-4512 GCA_964440105.1 uncultured Flavobacteriaceae bacterium | reverse complement strand
GTTTTTATAGTGGTGGTGCTAATTTTTTCATGTAAGAATGAATCGAAAACAGCAATTAAAACCGAAACTATTAGCTTTAAAAAAGAAGGGGAACTAAGTGTATTTAAAAAAGATTCGCTCCTAGTAAATTTAGATATTGAAATAGCAGAATCTGATTATGAGACCGAAACTGGATTAATGTATCGGGAGTCAATGGAAGAAAAGCAGGGAATGTTATTCATACAAGATGAATTTAAAGTCCAGAATTTTTACATGAAGAATACTCAAATTTCATTGGACTTAATCTTTATAGATGAAAATCTTAAAATTGTTAGCTTTCAGGAAAATGCTAAACCTTTTGATGAAACTAGCCTTTCTTCACAAGTTCCGGCCAAATATGTTCTAGAAATCAATGCAGGGTTAGCCGAAAAATGGCTGTTAGAAGTTGGTGATAGTATTTCCTTTACAAGATAATTCATGGCAAAGTACTTACTTGAAAATCAAGAAAGTGAGCGACTACTTTTTAGAAAAGTTATTCCTGAAGACTTTGATTCATGGCTACCCTTCTATAAAAATCCAAAATCTACGCAATACTGGGAAGGCTTACCTAAAAATCCTGAATTAGCCTGTAAAGAACAGTTTCAAAATATCTTCAAGCGCTACGAAAAAGAATTAGGCGGAATGAATGCGCTTATCTTAAAAGAAACAAATAAACTAGTTGGTATCGGCGGATTGTTAGTGCAAAAAGTAGATAGTATTGAAGAGTTGGAAATAGGTTACTCCGTTTTGCCAGAATATTGGAGAAACGGATATGCTTTTGAGGCTGCCCATAAATGCAAAGACTATGCTTTTGAACAAAATTTTGCTTTATCTCTAATTTCCATTATTCATATTGATAATATTCCTTCGCAAAAAGTAGCACAAAAAAATAAAATGTTCCTAGACAAAACTACTACCTACAAAGAAAACCCAGTGCATATATTTAGGGTTCACAATTGAATATTTACTACTTTCCACTATAATTTTAAGCATTTAGAGTTTAAATGAGCATTCTCCATTATACCATACTTATTGATAGCAAATCTGAAACTAAAGATCTTGCAAACCAATTACAAGAAGGTACTTTATCAGGTTTTATAGATTTAAAAGAAAAAAATGGCGCTTTGTTCTCTGATCAACAATTAGAGTATTTTCTATACAAGGAAGAACAACATGGGTTAAAAATAATTACCAAAGAAACTGAGCAATCTCTATTAACAATGAGTAGTGGAGAGCGAAAAAAAGCCCTACTTAATTATCTTCTTGAGGGTTCTCCAGAATATTTAGTATTTGTAAACCCATATGACAACTTAGATATAAGTTACCAAAAGGGGTTAAAAGAAAAGCTATTAGATCTTTCAAATTCAATAACTCTTGTTCATATTATTAGCCGTACAGAAGACATTTTACCATTGAACTCTCATTTTTCAAAACTAGAAGGTAATAATCTAATTCATTACAAAAGCAAAGAAGATTTTCTAATTAATAACCCCAAAATAAAAACTACCTTCTTTAGCCATAATATTCCTAAAGCTCTAAAAACAAGTGCTTTTATAGGAGAAGAATTGGTTAAGCTTAAAAATGTATCTGTAAGTTATAATCAGAAACCTATTCTTTTAAATATCAATTGGACTATAAACACAGGCGATTTCTGGCAACTAAAAGGTCCTAATGGGAGTGGGAAATCTACGCTTTTATCAATGATAACTGGTGACAATCAAAAAGCATATGGGCAAGACATAAAATTATTTGGATTAAAAAAAGGAAGCGGCGAAAGTGTTTGGGATATCAAAAAACATATTGGTTATTTCACCCCAACCATGATCGATAAATTTAGAGGCAACCATACTCTAGAAAATATGTTAATCTCTGGTCTTCATGACTCTATTGGTCTCTATGTAAAACCTACAGAAATTGAAAAAAAATTAGGAACTCAGTGGTTACAATTATTAAATCTTTCTGCTAAAAAGGGTTTTTATTTTCATCAACTATCAACTTCAGAAAAAAGATTATTGATGACAGCTCGCGCTATGATTAAACACCCTCCTTTATTACTATTAGATGAACCTACTGCAGGGCTAGATGATTATGATGCTGCGCTATTCATTTCACTAATTAACAAGATTTCTAAAGAAAGTGATACCGCACTAATTTTTGTTTCACATAGAGAAGAAAAAGGGCTATTACCAAAAAGTGTTATTGAACTTGTTGCAAGCAAAGAAGGTTCGCGTGCAATTCTTAAAAATAACTAAGCTAAAAAAAGGGAAGAATGTACCTCCCCTTTTTACTTGATTTACATCAAGATTAGCCAACTAACTTAACTAAACTTTAAAGGTCAAACTTGTATTCTGCAAAAATCTGGAAGACTCCATTTTTAATTCGTGCGTTATCTATAAAAATATTGCTTAAGCCTGCGTAATATCGTATTCCAAAACCTAAACCCAAATCTGTTATTTTAGTTCCTACACCAAAACTTAAACCAATATCTACTGTTTTATAATTCTGTGATACTCTAACTTTATTTGCTCTATTTTTTTCATTAGCAGCAATTAAGAATCCAAGTTGTGGGCCTGTTTCTATGTATAAAAAATCTACTGGGTAAAATCTTCCCATAATAGGTAATGATATATAGCTGTTTACCAATTTTGTTTCACCTACGGTTACTCCTTGAACAGAAAAAAGTAATTCTGGCTGTATGCTTAGCATGTCAATTATCTCTATTTCTGCTACTCCCCCTGCCTGTAGTGCTGCTAAACCTCTAACATCTGAACTTACATTGCCAGTATAGTTAGCTAGGTTTAATCCAACTTTTGGACCAATACTTACTTGAGCACAAAGCATTGAATTTATAAAAAGAAGTAAAACAAATGGAGTTAAAGAATTTTTCATGGTGTTCTGATTTATTATTTCTATTACGAAGAAAACAGAAAGTATAATCAGTAAAAAAAAAGCCATAAAAAATACTGGTTTTCAAGTAGTTTTTCTACTAGAAAGATGCTTATACAAGAGATTTTTCAATAGCCATTTTAACCAAAGATGCAGTGTTAGAAGCATTCATTTTCTTCATTAAGTTCCTACGATGAGTTTCTACTGTCAATGGGCTAATAAAAAGGTCTTCTGCTATTTGATTATTGGTTTTGCCAGAAACTACAAGTTTTAAAATTTGTTTTTCTCGTTTAGTGAGTCTAGGTGTATTTCCGAGAGAATGAAAAATTGTGTTCGCCATAGCCTTTTGAACCTCAATCCCAAAATAACAATTACCCCTATAAACTTTATTTATAGCTTCTACTAACTCCGTTTCCGTTACATTTTTTAGTAAATATCCCTTTGCTCCGTTAGAAATCATTTGATTAATAATACTACGTTCACCATAGGTGCTAAGACCAATAACAGAAACATTTTTGTGTTTAGTGGTAATAAGTTCACATATATCAATTCCACTCATATCGGGGAGGTTAATATCTAGCAATACAATATCTACATGGTTCTCTTCTAAAAAATCTAATGCATCTTTACCATTATTACAACTCTCCAAAACTTTAATATCCCTATTAACACTTAAAAGAGATTTTAATCCTTCTATTACCAAAGGATGGTCATCAACAATTAATACTTTTATTTTTATAGTACTTAAAGCCATAATTAGAGATTAATAACAATATTTATGTTTGTCCCTTCGTCTGGATTAGAATCAAAATCTATTTCACCATTTAAATAGGCAACCCTAGTTTTTAAATTATTTAATCCCATTCCCCTTTTTTCTTTTAAATCTTTTATAAAAAAGCCTTGTCCATTATCTTCTACTGTAATGTTTATTTTATTATTCTCTACTAAATATTGGACCAAAACTTCTGATGCCTTTGAATGCTTTACCGCATTGTTTATTAACTCTTGAATTATCCTATATATGGTTAACGCAACATTAGGTGGCAAAACTTTTTCTGTATCATAGAATTGAAGGATAAATTTTACATCATCCAAACCCGACCCTATTGAGGAGCAGTAATCTTCTATTGCATTCTTGAGTCCATATTTAAACAAAGTCTCTGGCATTAGATTCATCGCAATTCCTCTTAACTCAGTTAAGGAATTGTCAATATAACTAGCTGCCTCTTTAAAATCCTTTTCGGTTTTTTTATTTTCACTTTTCTTAGCTAATTTTTCCAACTTTATTCTAGTAGCTGAAAGCCTACCTGCAAGCCCATCATGCAAATCAATAGCTAAACGTTTACGCTCGTTTTCCTGGCCTTCTAACATTGCATTGTATACTTTAGATTCTTGCTCGTACTTAAGTTGATTAATCTCAGCAGTTTTAAGCTTGTCCTTTTTTCTAAAATTCCGATACCCCAAATAAGCAAATCCTGTTAATACCAAAAGCCCCATAGAAATGGATAGTAAAAAATAGTTTTGAGATTGTTTTCTAGCTAATTGTAGTTCAACAGTATCATTGTCATTTTTTAATTGTAAAATTTCTCGTTCTTTTTTTTCTGATTG
>CAYTRI010000185.1:0-4513 GCA_964440105.1 uncultured Flavobacteriaceae bacterium | reverse complement strand
TGGAAGAGGCTGGTTTTTATGGAGAAGACGGCTTTAGATATGTTAATGGTAGACAAACGAAACTTTTGTTAATACCTAGGGTTAAGTCGCATCAAGGCAACTGAAAATTATAATTATGAAAAAAATTAATCTACTACTGGCGTTATTTTTTGGAATGATAACCTTTTACGCGCAAGAATCAGAAAACAATGATATTACTATATGCTGGGATACGTCTCTTTCTATGTTAGAAAGAAATTTAGAAAAAGAATTTGAGGTTTTAAATAAGGTTTTTGAAAGGACCCCCAATCTTAACGTGCAGTTATTACTTTTTAATGTTGAGGTTGAGAATAAGAATTTTGAAATAGTCAATAGAAATTGGAGTGAGCTAAAGAATACTTTGGCTAGTGCCGTAGCTGATGGAGCAACCATTTATAGTCAGTTAGAAGGGAAAATTAAGAATGAAAAAGTGTTTTTTTTTACTGATGGAAATTTTTTGATAGAAGGAGAAAATTTACCAGTAAAAAAGGGAAACTTTTTAATTAACAGCGTTACGCTTAGGAACGAAGATTTTTTAAAAAGAACGGCATTAATAGGTAAAGGTAGATTAATGGATTTTGCTGCGATATTACCTAATAATTTATCCAAAGAAAAAAAGAACAACTCTACAGAAACTATAAAAGAAATTTCTGGAACTATATATATGGATAATGTTACTGCATCAGAAGTCGAAATTAGAGTTAAAGGGAGTCAACAGGTATATACTGTTGATTATCAAGGTAAATTTAAATTAGCTGCAAAGCCAGGTGATTCTATCTTAATATCTAGCAGAATAAGTAAGTCCATGAAAATAATACCCGTGGGCTATTTTAGTAAAAATGTTGATGTTTTTATGGAATCAAATATCACCGCTTTGGATGAGGTAGTTCTAAGTGAAAAAAGAATTGAAGCTAAGGATAAGGAAATTGTTCGAACGGGGAATGGATTAAAAGCTAAGGAAGCTGTGGGCTATGCAGTACAGTCTATAAGCGATAATGATATCACGGAAGTAAACACCAACCTTTCTACGGCGGTTGTTGGTAAATTTTCAGGTGTTAATCTTGCTAATGGAGAAGATTTAACAAGGTTTAGTACCAGAGTAAATACTTCTTTGCTGGGAAATAATTATGGGCTGGTTATTGTAGATGGCACTCCTATAGAACAATCTAATTCTTCTGTTACTGGAGGTGCTTTTGCATCTATTTCATTTATAGACCCGGAAAACATAGCAGATATAACTGTCCTTAAAGGTTTTGCTGCAACCAATAGATATGGAACTCTTGGTAACAATGGTGTTCTTTTAGTCACTACCAAAAATGGTGATTATGGCGATGGAGAATTAAAACCTAAAAATACCGCTTTATTACAAAATAATATATACGATGATAAAACTCAAATTAGAGTACAGGACTCACCAGTTATAAAAACACTAAAGAATGAAGCTTCTATTAAAGATGCTTATAATAAGTATTTGAGTTTACGCAATTTTAACATGAATAGTGATTCTTTTTACTTAGACAGCTTTATGTTTTTTAAAGACAAGGATTCTAAAATTGCACTAAAAATTATATCTAATCTTTGGGAAAAAAACCCTGAGAAAGAAAGCTATTTAAAGTTAGTTGAGCTCTCTGTGCGTTCACTTGGAGAGGTAGATATTTCTAAAAAAATAAATATTTCACTAAACACATTAAATCCTACAACACTTCAGCCCTTTTTTACCGAAGCACAACTGCATTTGGAACAAGAAAATTATCAAAAAGCCCTAGACTCTTGGTTAAATTTGGCCAATGGTGGCAGCTATGGCACTATGGAGGTAAATGAAATTAAAAAGTCTTTGGAACGAGAGATTAAGAATCTTGTTTTTTTAAAAAGGTCCAATTTAAACCTAAGTAAGTTGCCAGAATCTTATTCAAGTAATTCTCAAATAAATGTTCGCCTACGTTTAGAGTGGAGTAATCCTAAGGCGGAATTTAAAGTACAGTTTGTAAATCCGCAAAAAAGATATTTTAATTGGGAACATACGATGGCCTCCAACCGAGAGAGAATAATAAACGAAACTAATTTAGGCTTTGCCATGGAAGAATTTGAAATTTATGATGATTTAAAGGGAACTTGGCAGATTAATATAGATTATTCAGGGAATATAGATACTGAAAATAAAGAACCTTTGGTTTTACTTTGTTCTATTTACACTGACTTTGGATTTGTATCTCAAACCCGAGAAATGGTGTGGTTATATGTTAATAGTCAAGCAAATAGAAAACCCTTGACAACCATAAAAATTTAGTTAAAAATGTCATAATTTGAAATTGAAGGTATTGATTTTTAAGTTTTTAGTAGTATTTTTAAAACTATGGTACATACAGTATATTTAGCATACGAGTCTAGTTAATATTCACTTTTTTTTTAAAAAGCCATATGAAAAATATAATAACCCTATTCTTAATAGTAAGCACCTTTGGTTTTGCGCAAGACAAAAAGAACAATATAAGTGGCAAGGTTACACATCTGGAAGCTCCACTGACAAAGGTTGAGGTAAAAAACAAGCAGTCTAATGAAATAGTAATGACTGATGTTGATGGAAAATATAATATTAAAGCAAGCCCAGGAGCTATCCTAGAATATTCCTATCCCGGTATGCGAGCTATGGAAATTGTGGTAGAAGATGTAACCCGTATTTTAAATATTAAACTTTCCTTAGAAGTAAACCAATTAGAAGAGGTCGTTGTAGAAAAAACAGTTTTAAAAAGCCAAAAAGAAATGCAAAGGCAGTATGCCTTTAATAAGAATATAATTAATTCTGCCTTTGGTTTTATAGATAAGGAAACTACTAGTTTCTCCATGAAAATTCTTGACAGTAAAGATTTTACCTCAATCAACTTAGATATTGCATCCGCTTTGCAATTTAAAGTGGCTGGAATTCGAGTAGAAAGGCCACCAAATGACCCATATAATCCGACAATATATTTCAGAGGCGGTGCTTTAGGCTTTTTCCCTGCTATTTACGATGTTGATGGGGTAATAATGACAAACTTTCCATCTTTTCTTCAAATTGAAAATATTGAACGTGTTGCAGTAATTAGAAGTTTGGGTGCTGCTGTTAAATATGGAGGTGAAGCTAATGGGGGCGTTATTGTGATTAATACTAAAGGCGCTAATTTTTATAACAATAACTCTCAAGTTCCAGATGATTTAGCAAGAATATATACCGATTATGATGGAGAGGCTAAGAATCTTTCAGATTTGAGCGATAATATACCAACTTACCTTAAACGCTTATTGAGTAGTGAATCAGAAGAAGAAGCTATTGCCTTGCATAAAGAGCAAGTTAAGATTTATGGAAGCTCGTTTTATTACCTTTTAGATTCCTACGACTATTTTGCTAATAATTTAAATAACATTGACTATGCAGATGGAATTATTAGTGATAATTGGGACAAGTTATCAAATAACCCATTGGCTCTTAAAACGCTGGCTTATTTTTATCAGGAAGAGGGTAGGTTTAAAAAGGCAAACGATTTATACAAAAAGATATTTATTTTAAGGCCTAATTATAGCCAGTCTTATATGGATATGGCTAATAGCTACCGAGAAATTAAGGAATACCAGAAAGCAGCAGATATTTATGTGCGTTACGGCTATCTTTTAGAAGAAAGCTATCTAACAGCAAAAGGTAAGCTAGGCATAATAATTGATCGTGAGTTTAATAATTTATTATCCTTAAAAGGGAAAAAGCTTTTGGATAAACAGAATCTTAAAGAGGTTATATTAGATGACGAGTTTGACGGTACTAGACTTGTTTTTGAATGGAACGATAGTGAGGCAGAGTTTGAACTACAGTTTGTAAACCCTGAAGGAAACTACTATAAAAGTGAACATTCTTTGTTAGCGGATGCAAATCGAATTAGAGATGAGAAAATTTCTGGGTTTTCTAGCGAAGAGTATTTTATAGACGATTCTTTAAAAGGGGTATGGCAAGTAAACGTAAAGTATTTTGGAAACAAAAGACTCACTCCAACGTATTTAAAAACGACTATTTATTATAATTATGGCAGTGCTTCTCAAAGAAAAGAAACAAAAGTTTTTAAACTTATTTTAAAAGATGTAAATCAACACTTACTTACAATTTCTAATACAGTTCTTGTAGCTTCTAATTAAAAAAGCCGACACTAAGACATTTAAATCAAAATAATAATATTAACCGATTAATTGTATTTTCATATTCTGAAAATTTAACTAATATGATGAAAATTGATTTATAATCATTTTAGTTGTTGGAGAATTCTAGATTTCGTTTTTATTAATTTTTTAAAATTAAATTTTATTGAAATAAAAAAGACTTTTGTGCTCCTAATTGGGCTTTTAGTTACAAATCTAATTGGTGCGCAACTAAATTATAAAGGTCTTGTGATTGATGCACAAACAAAAGAACCTATACCATTTGTGAATATTGGTATTATTGATTCTGGAGTAGGTACTGTAAGTGATGAAGAAG
>CAYTRI010000184.1:2443-4514 GCA_964440105.1 uncultured Flavobacteriaceae bacterium | reverse complement strand
TTTTTTCACTCTCCGTAAGTTGACCCCCATCAAATTTTTTATTATTAACCCATCTTTGATGATTAGGTACTCCTATATAATCAAAAATTGATGTTCTAGTAGGGCTGCCAAAACCAGCTTCCTCATTACCAGGTTCACCTACTTCTTGACCAAAATAAATCATAGTTGGTGACGTACTTAAAGTTGCAGATACTACCATTGCAGGTTTTGCAATCTCTGCTTTACCTACAAAATCTGGACTCGCAATACGTTGCTCATCATGATTTTCTAAAAAATGTAGCATATTGTGCTCAATATCCTGCATTCCTTTTTGAACTACAGGAATATGGTCTGTCCACCCGTGCCCTTGCATAATATGCTTAATACTATCATACAATTCTACTTTATCATACAAATAATCCATTTTTCCTTTATGAATATAATCTCGATACAATTGTGGATTATACACTTCAGCCAAAAGAAAGGCATCTGGATTTTTCATTTTGATGGACGAATTCATAAAACTCCAAAACTCAACCGGCACCATTTCAGCCATATCAAATCGAAATCCGTCTACTCCTAAATCTAACCAGTATAAGGCGATATCACGAAATTTAATCCAAGAATCTGGCACTCCTTTATCTTTCCAAAACTCAAAATGGGCTTTGTAATCTAGCTTTGCGTATGTTTCTGGAATGCTTTCAAAATCTTTGGTGCCATCTGGTCTAACTCCGTAATTAATTTTTACAGTCTCATACCAATCATTAAAATTTGGTTGTGCTAATCTAGAGCCATTACCAGTCCATTTTGCAGGAATTTCAATGAATTTATTATCCTCAAGAGGGTTATCATTATTTCCTAATGGCGAATAATCGTTTTCCCATTCAGGGACTTTGAACTCTGTCTCTGGGATATAGTAGAAATTATTATTCTCGGCATATTCTACTGAAGTATTATCATTTGCCCCAAAATCTAAAACACCTTCAGGATTCGTAAGCCCTTTATAATTTCTTGCAACATGGTTTGGCACAATGTCTAGTAACACTTTCATCTTATGACTATGTGTTCTATCAATTAGTTCTTTAAATTCTTCTAATCTTTTAGAAGGGTCAGACGCCAAGTCTGGATTTACGTTGTAATAATCTTTTACAGCATAAGGTGAACCAGCTCTTCCTTTAACTACATCTGGGTCATCATTAGAAATTCCAAATTCCGTATAATCATTAATTACTGCATGATGTGGAACACCTGTGTACCAAATATGTGTTATCCCTAAATCTCTTATCTCTGACAGCGCCTTATCATTAAAATCTGAAAACTTACCAACTCCATTTTCTTCTAGTGTGCCCCATGGTTTATTTGTGGTATTAGTATTTCCGAAAAGTCTTGTAAAAACCTGATAAACAACTGCTTTTTTCTTCTTCATTTCTTTAGGTTCTTTCTCGTTTGCACTTTTATCATTACAACAGATTAAAAAACTGCTTGTAACTATTAATAAAGTACAAATAAGCTTTTTCATACTTCTGTTTTCTTTCCTGGAATCAACACCAATCTTTCACCATTAACTCTAATCGACATTTCTTCATTTCCAGTCAATTCAAAAATCGCTCCTTTTGCAGAAACCGTTACTTTAATAATTCTATTTCTAAAATTGATTTTAAAGGAGTATGATTCCCATTCTTTTGGAATTCTTGGTGTAAAATGTAATTTATCTTCTAATACACGCATTCCACCAAAACCTTCTACAACACTCATCCAAGTACCAGCCATTGAAGTTATATGTAAACCTTCTTCCACTTCTTTGTTATAATCATCAAGATCTAGTCGAGAAGTCCTTAAATAAAATTTGTAAGCCTGGTCCATTCTGCCCAGTTTTGCAGCTTGAATACTATGAACACAAGGAGATAAAGAAGATTCATGTACCGTAAAAGGCTCATAAAAATCGAAATGTTTTTCAAGCTCTTCTTGCGTAAAATGGTCTTCGAAGAGATAAAAACCTTGTAAAATATCTGCCTGTTTAATGTATGGTGAACGAAGGATACGGTCCCAACTCCATTTTTGATTTATTGGCCTATCGGATTTATCTAAATCA
>CAYTRI010000184.1:0-2343 GCA_964440105.1 uncultured Flavobacteriaceae bacterium | reverse complement strand
CTTAGTTTGAGCTATTATCCTATCATAATCAACAGAATATCCGTCTTTAACTTTTTCTAATTGTTCTAATGTATATTGAATACACCATTTTGCTAAATAGTTAGTGTACCAGTTATTATTGATATTGTTTTCATACTCATTTGGGCCAGTAACCCCCAAGATTACGTATTTCTTTTTCTTTTTTGAATAATTAGCCCTTTGATGCCAAAATCTAGAAATTCCGATTAAAACCTCTAAGCCCATTTCTGGTATGTAACTATAATCGCCGGTAAAACGGTAATAATTGTAAATGGCGAATGCTATTGCTCCGTTTCTATGAATTTCTTCAAAAGTAATTTCCCATTCATTATGGCATTCCTCACCATTCATAGTTACCATGGGATATAAAGCTGCTCCATTAGAAAACCCTAATTTTTGAGCATTTTCAATTGCTTTCTCTAAATGATTGTAACGATACTCTAATAAATTCCAAGCAACTGTTTGGTTTTTTGTTGCCATGTAAAAAGGAAGACAATAAGCTTCTGTGTCCCAGTAGGTACTGCCCCCATATTTCTCTCCAGTAAAACCTTTTGGGCCAATATTTAATCTAGAATCTTTGCCTAAGTAAGTTTGATTTAATTGAAAAATATTAAAACGAATGCCTTGTTGAGCTTTAACATCACCCTCTATAGTAATATCACTCATTTCCCAAATAGAATTCCAAGATTCTTTTTGGTCATTTAGCATATTGCCGAACCCTAATTTAGAAGCTTTATCTAAAACAGTATCTGCAGCATTTATTAAAACCTCTTTTGGATGGTTTGTAGAAACGGTGTATCCACCATACTTAACCAAGCTTATTTTCTGATTTTTCTGTAGTAATTGCTCAAATTCTATTGAAACTGTATTCTCAGATTTTTCAGACTTATTTGCTTCAACTTTTCTACCATCCAAAAAAGCTTCAGCCTGCATATAGGTGCATGTGCTAAAGTTAGTTTTCATGGTATGGGCTTCAATAAAAGCTCTATTGTTTTCAAAAGATATATTTGTTGTATTCCAAAATTTGTCATCCCAGTTGCTGTCTTCATTGGTAATTCCAGAATCTAGATAAGGAACAAGTTTTACTTTAGCTTCAGAATTTAATATTTCTAATTCATAATGTATAGCTCCTAGTTCATCCAACTTAAGGCTTAAAAATCGTGTAGTAGAAACAGAAACTTCAATATTATTAGGAAGTATCGCAGTAAAACTCCGCTTGTACCATCCTTCTTTCATATTAAGCTCGCGGCGGAAATTTTGCACTTTTTTACATGTATGTAAATCCAACGCTTCATCGTTTACCGTAACATTAATACCAATCCAATTTGGTGCATTTAAGACTTTTGCAAAATATTCTGGATAGCCATTTTTCCACCAACCAACTCTAGTCTTATCTGGATAATAAACTCCAGCTATATAACTACCTTGAAATGTTTCGCCTGAATACTTTTCTTCAAAGTTTGCGCGTTGTCCCATAGCGCCATTACCAATGCTAAAAAGACTCTCTGATGATTTTATACGATGTTGGTCAAACCCTTCTTCTATAATTGACCACTCATTAGGTTTTATATAATCTTGATTCATCTAAATTTTTGCTAATTTTTTAAAAAAATCCATATCCATTGCTGTGAAATCCGTAAACACATAATCAGCCTCATGCAACACCTGCTTATCACCTATACCAATACTTATCATATTTGCTGTGTTAGCAGCTTTAATACCTGCAACTGCATCTTCAAAAACAATGCAGTGTTCTGGTAAAACATTTAGTTTTTCAGCAGCTTTTAAAAATACTTCTGGGTCTGGTTTTGCTTTAGAAACAGAATTGCCATCCACAATGGCATCAAAATAATTCAATAGATTTACTTTCTCTAAAATTGGTATTGCATTTTTACTTGCAGAACCTAAAGAAATTGGAATGTTGTTTAACTTTAAGAGTTCTAAAACTTTAGGCACATCTGGCAAAATCTCGGACGCATTCATTTTTTCAATATAAGCTAAGTAGTCTACATTCTTTTCTGCCATCCAAGTGTCAAATTGTTCCTGTGTCGCTTCTACATTACCAAGCTCCAGAAGGATTTCTAAACTTTTTTTTCTACTTACTCCTTTGAAAAGTTCGTTTTGTTCTTTTGTAAACTCAAAACCTAGTTCATTAGCTAAGTTCTTCCATGCTAAATAATGGTATTTTGCGGTATCAACAATGACTCCGTCTAGGTCAAAAATAAATCCGACTTTATACATTCTCAATATGTTTGGGCAAACTTAATTAATAGTAGAGTTACGTTCTATCAAAGTAGGCTCTAAAATTTTAGTTTGATAGGTTTC
>CAYTRI010000183.1:0-4554 GCA_964440105.1 uncultured Flavobacteriaceae bacterium | reverse complement strand
ATTTTAAAATTTCTTTGACAAAAATAACACTCATGTTGAGCTTTACAATGAATCTTAACAAATATTTAATAGTAATACTATTGAATCAATAAAGTATTACTTCTAATTATTAATCTATAATAGACTGAATAGTACTTGGCCTTTCTTTTGTAGTTATCTAAATCTTCAATTGGAAGTATAGTGATGAGGTTGAGTGCCTGTATGCGAAAGGTGCATGGAGAGTGTTTAGCTTTTTTATCTCTGATGGTTTTTGAAATAAAAAAAACCTCTCCAAATTTGGAGAGGGTTTTCACTAAACACGTAATAACTTAAACTTTTTTGGTTAATTAAGTCATTATATCAAGCCAACTAAGGCCAGTAAAGTTCCAATAGCTGTAATGGCTAAAACACCATTAAGCCCAATAATTAATAGAGATAGATATGAATCTACTCCGTTTTTAAATGATAAATGTTCCATAATAAAACCTACTTAAATTATGATTCACATTCAAGTTAGGTTTAATTATTGCCTTTAAGGTTAAAGTTGTTGTAAAATCTTACAAAATTGTGGTAAAACTCTTAATTCTTGTGGTTAAGTAAGTTTTTAAATTTAAAATACAGTAAAAATGGTAGTTATAGTATTCCGAGTAATTCTAGAACAATACACACTGGAATCGCTATTAAGATAGCAACTAAAGCAAAAATCATAATTCGCAAAAAACCATTTAAAAGCCCAGTTCCGTTGTTTACTTTTTCTGACATAATCATATAGTTTGCTTCAATGTACATAATTATTCATCATAATGTCTTAAAATGCAGGTGCTTATTCGATAAAAAGCCTTGTTTTTCACTTGTTCGGCAGGGAATTGATATTGAATTGCTTACTTTTTTGTACCACTCATTTTCTTGGCTAATTCTTCTAAAGAAACACCTTTAGTTTCAGGCATCAAGAAAATCACAAATAATAATTGTAATACCATCATAATTGAAAAGAATATAAAGATGGGCCATGGATTATCTTTAAAGATACCTATTTCACTGTCTAAGAAAGTTGGTGTTATTAAGGTGATAAGAGCAGCAAAAACCCAATGCGTACCTGTACCCCAAGATTGTCCGTAGGCTCTAACTTTATTTGGGAATATTTCTGATATAAATACCCATATTACGGCACCTTGTCCAATAGCATGAGAAGCTATAAATACCAAAATAAATATTAAGAGGAGTATAGAGCTTGCCCCACTGTAAAAGCACCATCCAACCATGGCTAGACTTAAAATATACCCTATAGAACCTAGATACATTAACTGCTTTCTACCTAATTTGTCTATTAATGCAATGCCTACAAACGTAAAGATTAGGTTTATTACCCCTATAGATATAGAACTTAGTAGCGATTCTCCAGAAGCTAATCCAGCTCGCTCTAAAATTTCAGGAGCATAATACAAGACAAAATTAATACCTGATAATTGGTTAAAAAATGCTAGTAAAAATGCTAATAGCAATGGTTTTTTATATTTGCCTGAAAAGAGTTTTTCTTTTTGTTGAGATACAGATTCATTAATAGAACTCTTAAGTTCTGACAAACGGTTTATCGCCTTATCTTTTTCTATTCCTAGTTTGTGGAACGCGTTTAATATTGTGGATTCTTCATTCCCTTTTAATAACAACCATCTTGGACTATTCGGAATTTTTAGCACCATTATAGTGTAGATTAATGCAGGTAAACCTTCAATGCCTAGCATCCAACGCCAAGCAGTGTCAACCGAGAAGAATAAACCAATTAAATAATTAGAAATAAAGGCAATCAATATTCCGAATACAATATTGAATTGATACATGGCAGTTAGCCTTCCTCGATTATTTGCTTTAGAAATTTCCGAAATATAAATTGGCGCAGCTACCGAAGATGCTCCTACACCAACGCCACCTATAAATCTAAAGAAGGAAAAAATATAAGGTTCAGTAGCAAAAGCAGAACCAACTGCAGATAGAAAGTAGAGCACACCAATCCAGAATAATGTCTTTTTCCTACCAAGTTTATCGCAGGGTATTCCTCCAAACAAAGAACCTAGAACAGTCCCCCACAATGCCATAGACATAATAAAGATTCCATGGAAAGTAAAAAGCGTATCTCCTAAAAACCAATTAGTACCCCAAAGTTCTTTTATGGGTTGATTAGCTCCACTTATAACAACGGTATCAAAACCAAATAAAAAACCAGCTAAAGCAGCTGTAAGTGAAATTCTAAGAATACGTTTATCCATGGTTAGTTAGTTTGGTTAAAACTAATAAAATTAAAGAATTTGTTTAAGATGATTCATAAGCTTGGTTGTTGCGCCAGTTTTAGAAAACGTATATTTTTTATTTATCTGACCAATCTGTCTTGCTGTGCTTTTATCATTAAACAGTTTTTTAAAAGCATTTGAAAATTCATCTTTATTTTTAATAACAATAGTTCCTCCTTTTTCTACTAAATCTTCTGCTTCTTTAAAGCCTTTGTAATTTGGCCCTATAAGTATAGGTATGCCAAAAACGGCTGGCTCTAAAGTATTATGGAGACCTGTTTTAAATCCGCCGCCAACATAGGCAATATCAGCGTAACTGTATATTTTAGTTAGTAAACCGATAGTATCAACAAGTAAAACCTCAAAATCTTCTAATTGTTTATTTCCTATTTCAGAATAAAGTATAGTTCTTTTTGAGATACTTTCTTTTAGGCTCTTAATTTGTCCTTCTTTTATGTTGTGTGGAGCAATAACATATTTTGCACCATATTTTGAGTTATTGATGTGCTCAACAATTATTTTTTCATCTTCTGGCCAACTACTGCCAGCAACAAAACAAAACTTATCTTGCTTAAATTTAGTCATAAATGAAAGTGTATTGTCTCTTTCTAAAATTTCGAAAACTCTATCAAATCTTGTATCTCCACTTACAGTTGTATTTGTAAAATCAATAGTTTTTAAGAGCTCTAGGGAGTTTTCATCTTGCACAAAAAAGTGATTAAATGTTTTTAAGCTTTTACGCATAAATTCTCCATACCATTTAAAGTAGGTTTGTCTTTTTGAGAATAATGCTGAGACTAAAAACGTTGGTATTTCCTTTTTTTGAAGTGTATTTAGATAATTAGGCCATATTTCATATTTGATGAATATTGTGAGTTTAGGATTTACTAATTGAATGAATTTTTCAGCATTAGAAATAGTGTCTAAGGGTAAGTATGTAACAATATCTGCAGCTTTAGTATTTTTCTTTATTTCATAACCTGAAGGGGAAAAGAAAGTCAATAAAAGTTTATGCTTTGGGTAATTAGTTTTCAATTTTTGCAGAATAGGAAGTCCTTGTTCATATTCTCCCAAAGAGGCTACATGCATCCAAATTACAGCATCGGTATTCGTAATAGAATTCTCTAAAACAGCGAACACGCTTTTACGACCTTCTACAAAAAGTTTGATTTTTGGTTTTAGATAAGCTATTAGTTTTAGATGAAACCAAGCAATATGAACCAAAAAGGAATATATGGCACGCACAAAAATAAGTTTATGCTAAAATACATTTCTTAAACGAATGAATTTTTACAGCTACTTAATTTCTTAATTTTGTTATCTAATCTATATCGATGAAAAAAATTCAGATGGTAGACCTTGGGGGTCAATACCAAGGAATAAAAGAACAGGTAAATTCATCAATCTCCAATATATTAGACTCTTCAGCATTTATAAACGGACCTGAGGTCCATGCTTTTCAAAAGGAATTAGAAGACTATTTAAACGTAAAACATGTTATACCATGCGCTAATGGAACAGATGCTTTACAAATATGTATGATGGGTTTAGGTTTAAAACCTGGTGATGAGGTAATTACTTCAGATTTTACTTTTGCTGCCACTGTTGAGGTGATTGGGTTGCTTCAACTAACCCCGGTTTTAGTAGATGTGGAGCCAAATACTTTTAATATTGATGTTGCTGCCATCGAAAAAGCAATTACTCCTAAAACAAAAGCTATTGTTCCGGTACATCTTTTTGGCCAGTGCGCTAATATGGATGCAATTATGGATTTGGCTGATAAGCACAATTTATATGTTATTGAAGATAATGCTCAAGGGATAGGAGCTAAACATACATTTAAAGATGGAACAAAGAAAATGTCTGGGACTATCGGTCATGTGGCTTCAACTTCTTTTTTTCCATCAAAAAATTTAGGTTGTTATGGAGATGGTGGTGCAATTTTTACTAATGATGATGATTTGGCACATACTATTCGTGGTATTGTAAATCACGGTATGTATAAAAGATATCATCATGATGTGGTTGGGGTAAATTCTAGACTAGACTCAATCCAAGCTGCAGTTTTAAGAGCGAAGCTTCCAAATTTAGACGCTTATAATGGTAAAAGAAGAGATGCAGCTCGTAAATATTCAGCTGCTTTTAAAGGTCAGGAACATATTGTAGTTCCAAAAACAACAAATGGATGTGAAGGAATTTGCGATACTTGCGATTGTCATGTTTTTCATCAGTATACTTTAAAGATTACCAATGGTAAAAGAGATGAACTTGTGCAGTATTTAAATGATAA
>CAYTRI010000182.1:0-4557 GCA_964440105.1 uncultured Flavobacteriaceae bacterium | reverse complement strand
CATTTTGTAAAAGAGGTAAAAGCACATAACAAAGCTGCAAAAGAAAAGAATGCAATTGCATTAGAAAAGGGCGAACCAGAAACTGAGAAAGAAATCACACCAATTATCGGCTGTGAGTTTTTTGTTTGCGAAGACCACACTAATAAAAATGTAAAAGACTATGGCTATCAAATTGTGCTTTTAGCTAAAAACAAAAACGGTTATCACAATTTGGCCAAAATGTCTTCCATAGCATATACAAATGGATTTTATTATGTACCTCGAATTGACAAAGAAGTAATTCAGCAATACAAGGAAGATATTATAGTGCTATCAGGTAATCTTTATGGGGAAGTACCGGGAAAAATATTAAACGTCGGCGAAAAGCAAGCCGAAGAAGCACTTTTATGGTGGAAACAAGAATTTGGCGATGATTTTTACTTAGAAATAATGCGCCATGGTCAAGAAGATGAAGACCGCGTTAATAAGGTGCTTTTAGAATTTGCTAAAAAGCATGAGGTAAAATTAGTAGCATCAAACAACACCTACTACGGTAACAAAGAAGATGCTGAAGCACATGATATTTTATTATGCGTAAAAGACGGTGAAAAACAAACTACACCAATAGGTCGTGGGCGCGGTTACCGCTATGGCTTACCTAATCAAGAATATTATTTTAAGTCTTCTGAGGAAATGAAGGCGCTTTTTAAAGATGTTCCTGATGCTATTATAAACTTACAAGAAGTTGTTGACAAGGTAGAGGCTTTTGATTTAGCAAGGGATGTACTCCTTCCCAAGTTTGATATTCCTGACGATTTTAAGGTAGCTGAAGATTTAGAGGATGGTGGAAATCGTGGAGAGAATGCTTACCTAAAACATATTACATACGAGGGAGCAAAAAAACGGTATAAAGAGCTAACTCCAGAAATAAAAGAGCGTATAGATTTTGAACTTAATACCATTAAAAACTCCGGGTATCCAGGTTATTTCTTGATTACGGAAGACTTTATTCGTGAAGCTAGAAACATGGATGTTTCTGTAGGCCCTGGTCGTGGTTCCGCAGCTGGTTCTGTAGTAGCCTATTGTTTAAAAATTACCAATATTGACCCACTTAAATACGATTTACTTTTTGAGCGATTCTTAAATCCGGATAGGGTTTCCATGCCAGATATTGATATTGATTTTGATGATGAAGGGCGTGGGCGTGTGATGGATTATGTAATCAATAAATACGGCTCAAATCAAGTTGCCCAAATCATTACCTATGGTACCATGGCAGCCAAATCTTCCATTAGGGATACGGCACGTGTATTGGATTTACCTTTAAATGATGCGGACCGAATTGCAAAGTTGATTCCTACCATGTCTAAGCTTGGTAAAATCTTTGGACAATCTGATGCTGATTTAAAAAAGAAATTTAGAGCTGATGATTTAGAAAAAATAAATCAATTATTAAATATTTCTGAGACCGATGATTTAGAAGGCAGAACCGTAAATATGGCCCGTATTTTAGAAGGTTCTCTTAGAAACACCGGAATACATGCTTGTGGAGTTATTATTACTCCAGATGACATCACCAATTTTGTTCCTGTTGCCACAGCAAAAGATTCCGACTTATACGTTACCCAGTTTGATAACTCTGTTGTAGAAAGTGCAGGCCTTTTAAAGATGGATTTTTTAGGATTAAAAACCTTAACCCTAATTAAAGATACGGTCAAAATTGTAAAAGCTAGAACCGGAGAAGAATTAGTGCCAGATGATTTTCCTTTAGATGATGAAAAAACATATGAGTTATTTCAACGTGGAGATACCGTAGGGATATTCCAATACGAATCTCCTGGTATGCAGAAGCATATGAAGAATCTTAGGCCTTCGGTTTTTGACGACCTTATTGCCATGAATGCCTTGTATCGCCCAGGGCCAATGGAATATATTCCCGAATTTATTGAACGTAAAAATGGTATGGCCGAAATCAAATATGATTTGCCAGACATGGAAGAATATTTGAAAGAAACCTATGGGATCACCGTTTATCAAGAGCAAGTGATGCTACTTTCTCAAAAGCTAGCAGGTTTTTCTAAAGGTGAGGCTGATGTCCTTAGAAAAGCCATGGGGAAAAAGATTTTCGCTGTGCTGCAAAAAATGAAACCCAAGTTTCTCGAAGGCGGTGAAGCAAACGGTCACCCAAAAGACATCCTAGAAAAAATTTGGAAGGATTGGGAAGCATTTGCAGCTTATGCCTTTAATAAAAGTCACTCTACTTGTTATGCCTACATTGCTTACCAAACCGCATATTTAAAAGCGCACTACCCTGCCGAATATATGGCTGCGGTATTGTCTAATAATATGAACGACATTAAACAGGTTACCTTCTTTATGGAAGAATGCAAACGCATGGGCTTAGATGTTCTAGGTCCCGACGTAAATGAGTCCTTCTACAAATTTGCAGTAAATAAAGATTATGCAGTTCGTTTTGGCATGGGAGCTATTAAAGGGGTGGGACAATCGGCAGTAAAATCCATTGTTGAAGAACGTAAAGAAAATGGCAATTTTAAATCGGTTTTTGATATGGCAAAACGTATTGATTTAAGAGCCGCCAATAAAAAAGCTTTTGAAAACTTAGCAGTCGCTGGTGGTTTTGATTCTTTTGGAGATACACTACGTGCACAATATTTTCATGATGAAGGTGATGGAGTTTCATTTTTAGAAAAGGTCATTAAATACGGGGCAAAATTTCAAGAAAATGAAAATTCTTCTCAGGTAAGTTTATTTGGTGATGCTAGCGAAGTACAAATCCCAGAGCCAACCGTTCCGCCTTGTGAAGACTGGGGAACAATGGAAAAATTACGACGCGAAAAAGAAGTAGTAGGTATTTACCTTTCTGGACATCCGTTGGATGATTTCAAAAAAGAAATTACTTCTTTTTGCAACACTAGCGTTTCGGTATTTAAAGATGATTTAAACGGGTACGTAAACCGTGAACTAACATTTGCAGGGGTAATTACTGATGTCCAACACCGTATTTCTAAAAATGGAAAAGGCTGGGCAGCATTCACCTTAGAGGATTATACAGACACTCATGAGTTTCGAATATTTGGTGAAGACTATTTAAAGTTTAGGCACTTTTTAATGATTAACTCCTTTGCCTACATAAAAGTTTTTGTAAAAGAGGGGTGGACAAACAGAGATACCGGAAAGAAAGGTGACCCAAGATTACAGTACAATGACTTTAAGCAGCTACAAGATGTAATGGATACTTATGCTAAGAAGCTAACCATAAAACTTAATATTTCTGCATTACAAGAAAAACGAATTATGGCTTTAAAAGATACGCTTCGCTCGCACAAAGGAAGTCATCCTTTAAATTTTGTAGTATATGAAATGGAAGAAGAGATAAAATTGAGTCTTTCTAGCAGAAAACAAAAGGTAAATATTACAAGTGAATTATTACATACGCTAGAAGAGCAAGAGGTGCATTACAAATTAAATTAAAACCGGAATGCGACAGAATTGGAAACTATCGGGTTTCGCTAAGGTTTTATTTATAGGGGTCATATTTTTTTTACTGTGTTTTGTGGTCTATACCTGTAAAAATCCAGAAATCAGTTCTGATTATTCTGTCATAGAACCAATTGCAGTCCATAAAAGTGGAGCTGCTTTTGCAGGCAGCACCACATGCATCCCTTGTCATCAAGATATTTATGCTGACCATGTTAAGACTACCCACTATAACACTTCTGGCCTGGCGGATTCTTCAAATATCAAAGGTAGTTTTAAAGTTGAGAAAAACACATTTATACTTAATAACCATGTCTTATTCACCTTGATGAAAACAGATTCAGGGTTTTACCAACGAGCAAATTTTTTACACAATCAATTGGAGCTATTTACTGCTCCCTTAGATATTGTATTCGGTTCAGGTACCAAAGGGCAATCGTACCTAAGCTGGAAAGAAGACCAACTTTTTCAATTACAAGCATCGTATTTCACTCCAGCAAATCGTTGGACAAGCAGTCCAGGCCTAAAAGAATTAGGCTCCCTTAGACCTGTTGGGTTGCGTTGTTTAGAGTGCCATAGTACTTTCGCGAAGAACACAGGGAAAAATGGAAAAGGTAACCATTACGACAAAGCACAAATTATATATGGTATTGATTGTGAACGTTGCCATGGTCCTTCAGCCAAACACGTAGGGTATCACCAAAAAAATAAGGAAGCGAAAACGGCAAAATACATGTCAATATATGGGGAATTTTCAAGAAAACAACGACTTGACGCCTGCGCCTTATGTCATTCAGGAGGCGGTAGGGAGCCCCTTCAAGAACCTTTTAGCTATCTTGTTGGTGATGACCTTGATGAATTCTACGGGTCGGATAATGAAGAAACAGGTCAGGCTTTAGATGTTCATAGCAACCAATATGGTTTACTTAAACGTAGTGCCTGTTTTAAAAATAGCCCTAAAATGGATTGTACCACCTGCCACAACCCTCATGAAAATGAAAGAGGTAATTCCGAGCTTTTTAATCTAAAATGTATGTCTTGCCACTCGCAATCCACTATTTCCTGTAATAAAGGGGATAC
>CAYTRI010000181.1:0-4585 GCA_964440105.1 uncultured Flavobacteriaceae bacterium | reverse complement strand
TAAGAACCGTGAATAGGTTCAAAAAGAGAAGCTTTCTCTCCTAATGAAGCAGACGGCATTAATCCCATAGATCCAGAAATTACAGATGCTTCGTCAGTAAGAATATCTCCAAAAAGGTTTTCAGTAATTAACACATCATAATCGCTGGGCCATTGTACCAAACGCATAGCGACAGCATCAACGAATTCATAAGAAACTTCCACTTCTGGGTAGTCTTTCTCCATTGCCTGTATGGTTTCTCTCCATAAACGTGAAGATTCTAAAACATTGGCTTTATCAACACAACAAAGCTTTTTGCTTCTGGTCATAGCAGCTTCAAATCCCTTTTTTGCCAAACGTTCAATTTCAAAACGATGGTAAGTCATGGTGTCGAATGCAGTGTTTCCTTCGTTTAACCTTCCTCGTTCTCCAAAATATACACCACTTGTTAATTCTCTAAAAAACACTAAATCCGTTCCTTCAATGCGTTCCCTTTTTAAAGGAGATTTATCAATAAGTGAAGGGAAAGTAAAGGTTGGTCGAACGTTAGCAAATAAGCCTAGTTTTTGACGCATTTTTAATAAACCTTGTTCTGGTCTTACTTTGGCTGAAGGGTCATTGTCATACTTTGGATGACCAATGGCTCCATAAAGTACAGAATCTGCAGCTTCACATATGGCATGTGTTTCGTCTGGATAAGGCTCACCAACTGCATCTATTGCTGCTGCACCGGTAAGTGCAGGTTTCCATGTAATTTCATGGTTAAACTTATCTGCAACTGCATCACAAACTTTTACTGCTTGATCTATAACTTCTGGTCCTATGCCGTCTCCTGCCAATAAGGCGATATTCATTTTCATATTTTGTTCAGCTTTAGGCGATAAGCTTAAAGCAATAAGCCCGGTTAGTATTTTGCATTTAGCTTACTGCTTAAAGCTTACAGCTTTTATATAATATTCAACATTTTCTCTGTAGCCTTAATGGCACTAACCGTTTGGTCAGAATCAA
Organism: uncultured Flavobacteriaceae bacterium; assembly: GCA_964440105.1. GTDB lineage: Bacteria > Bacteroidota > Bacteroidia > Flavobacteriales > Flavobacteriaceae > Croceitalea. The sequence continues at coordinate 3,598 of CAYTRI010000181.1, read as the reverse complement.
GCCCTGTGGTAACAAAGTCGTTTTTGGTTGTTTTCCATGTAATCATAGTTTCACAAAGGGCGTCTGAATTACTGCCAGGTGGAATTCGTACCGCATAATCTATCAATTCAGGCAATTTCACCTTTAGTTTGCCGTAAACCTTATGTAAAGCATTCATAAAAGCATCGAATTGACCGTCACCTTGTGCATTTTCCTCATATAATTGCCCATCTAATTCGATAGAGAGGGTGGTGGAAGGTTGTAATCCCTTTGCGTGGGTAAGCACATAGGATTTTACAAATACTTTCTGCTGAAAAGAACTGCTGTCCAAAACATCAGAAATTATATAAGGCAAGTCTTCTTTGGTAACCCGTTCCTTTTTATCACCTAGTTCAATAATTCTTGCTGTTACTTTTTTAAGCTCATCATCATTTAAGGTAAGTCCAAGCTCCTGTAAGTTTTTTTGAATGTTTGCCTTTCCAGACATTTTACCCAAAGCATATTTACGTTTTCTGCCAAATCGTTCAGGCATTAAGTTGCTAAAGTAAAGATTGTGTTTACTATCTCCATCTGCATGTATTCCAGCAGTTTGTGTAAAAACATTATCGCCAACAATTGGTTTGTTCGCAGGAATTCCAAACCCTGTAAAAGCGGATACTAACTTACTCACTTTATAAAGTGAAGATTCATTTACCGTAGTTGTAACTTCAGGAAGAAAATCATTTATTACAGCAATTGCACTTGCTAATGGGGCATTCCCAGCGCGTTCTCCCATTCCATTTACGGTGAGATGTAAACCATGACAACCAGCTTTTACAGCTTCCATAACATTCGCAACTCCTAAATCATAATCATTATGCCCATGAAAATCGAAATGAATTTTTGGATACCTTTTAATGATTTTATCTAAAAACTCAAAGGTCTCATTATGAGTAAGCACCCCTAGCGTATCAGGAAGTAGAATTCTTTTTATTGGTTGCGTTGCTAGAAAATCCAAAAATTGAAAAACATATTCTTGAGAATTACGCATTCCGTTGCTCCAATCTTCTAAATATACATTGCTGTCTATACTAGCCTCATTAGCTAAAGCAACCACTTTTTCAATTTCTGAAAAATGCTGCTCTGGAGTTTTCTTTAACTGATGTGTTAGATGGTTTAAGGAACCTTTGGTGAGCAAGTTTTGAACTTTAGCTCCTGCTTTTATCATCCAATTAATAGATGTACCTCCATCAACAAAGGTTAATACCTCTATTTTAGAAATACAATCATTCTCATTTGCCCAATCGGTAATCTGCGTTACGGCATTAAATTCTCCCTCCGAAACTCTTGCAGAAGCTATTTCAATTCTGTCAACTCCAAGTTCATCAAGCAGTAATTTTGCAAGTGTCAGCTTTTCGGAAGCCGTAAAAGATACTCCAGAAGTTTGTTCTCCATCCCTAAGGGTGGTATCCATAATTTCAATGGTTCTCGCCATTTCTAGATTTTAAAAAGGTCTACTTTTAGCAAAAGTTTTGATATCGTCTTTTAGATTCAATAGGTAATCGATATCATCAAAACCATTGGTCATGTTATCTTTTTTGTAGTCGTTTATTCCAAAGGTTTCAAAGTCTCCAGAAGCCAGAATAGTAATTGTTTGTTCCTCTAGATTCACCTCAAATTCAGTTTTTGGGTCAGCTTCAATAGCTTTAAAAATTTTATCTAAGAATTCTGGGCTAACCTGTACGGGTAATACGCCTATATTTAGACAATTACCCCTGAATATATCAGCAAAAAAACTTGATACTACACAACGAAATCCATAGTCATAAACTGCCCAAGCAGCATGTTCTCTAGAAGAACCAGAGCCAAAGTTTTTACCGCCAACTAGAATTTTTCCAGAATAGATAGGATTGTTAAGTATAAAATGTTCTTTAGGAGTATTATCTGCATTGTACCTCCAATCACGAAACAAATTATCACCAAATCCTTTTCGTTCTGTTGCTTTTAAGAAACGTGCTGGGATAATCTGGTCGGTGTCCACATTTTCAATTGGTAATGGAACTGCCGAACTTTTTAGTATATTGAATTTATCGTATGCCATTTTTTTGTTGTTTGTTATTTGTTTATGGTTGTTCGTTTTCGGTTAATGGTTATTAGATATTCAAAAAACGATAAACTAATAACTATCAACGAGCAACGATTATCCGTTGACCAATTCTTTTTCCATTAATTCTCTAGGGTCTGTTACTTTTCCTGTAACTGCAGCTGCTGCTGCAACCAAAGGACTTGCTAGTAAAGTTCTTGAACCTGGCCCTTGTCGTCCTTCAAAATTTCTATTTGATGTGCTTACTGCATACTTACCAGCAGGAATTTTATCATCATTCATTGCCAAACAGGCAGAACACCCAGGCTCTCTAAGTTCAAAACCAGATTCATGCAATACTTCTAAGATTCCTTCAGCTTTAATAGCGTCTTCTACCTTATGCGAACCAGGTACTAACCAAGCTGTTACATTATCAGCTTTCTTTCTTCCTTTTACGATAGAAGCAAATGCTCTAAAATCTTCGATTCTTCCATTTGTACAACTACCTAAGAAAACGAAGTCTATTTGCTTCCCTTTAATATCCTCACCCTCATTAAAGTCCATATACGCTAAAGACTTTTTGTAGGTAGCCACACCGCCTTCAATCGTTTCTGCTAAAGGTATTCCTTTACTTATACCTGTTCCCATTCCAGGGTTGGTACCATATGTAATCATGGGTTCAATATCAGCAGCATCAAATGTCAATTCTTTATCAAACTGTGCATTATCTTCAGAATATAGAGTTTTCCAGTAGGTCATTGCTTTATTCCAAGCCTCATCCTTAGGAGCAAATTCCTTTCCTTCTACGTACGCAAAGGTTTTCTCATCTGGAGCTATCATTCCGCCACGGGCACCCATTTCTATACTTAAATTACAGACGGTCATACGACCTTCCATACTCATGTTTTTAAACACATCGCCGGCGTATTCTACAAAATAACCAGTAGCACCAGAAGTGGTTAATTTAGAAATGATATACAATGCCACATCTTTTGGAGTAACACCAAAACTTAATTCACCATTAATAGTAATACGCATGCTTTTTGGTTTCGGTTGCATAATGCATTGTGTTGATAAAACCATTTCAACTTCAGATGTGCCAATTCCAAATGCAATAGCACCAAAAGCGCCATGTGTTGAAGTATGTGAATCACCGCAAACAATTGTTGCGCCAGGCAATGTAATTCCATTTTCAGGGCCAATTACGTGTACGATACCGTTCTTTTCATGACCAAGACCCCAATATGGAATACCATGTTCAGCCGAATTTTTTTCAAGAGCATCTAACTGATTTGCAGATAATGGATCTGCAACAGGTAGATGTTGGTTAACAGTTGGCGTATTATGATCAGCTGTTGCAAATGTTCTTTCCGGATATAGAACAGGAATACTTCTGTTCTTTAAACCTAAAAATGCAACAGGACTTGTCACCTCATGAACCAAGTGGCGGTCAATAAAGAAGACATCTGGGCCATTTTTTATCTTTTTAACTACGTGGGAATCCCAAACCTTATCAAAGAGTGTATTACTCATCTTAAAACCTTTTCAATTTTGACT
>CAYTRI010000180.1:0-4664 GCA_964440105.1 uncultured Flavobacteriaceae bacterium | reverse complement strand
TAGATGATTTTTTAAATCAAATTCCAAAGAATATTGTCATTGTTTTTGATGAAGTATATCGTCATTTTGCTGATGCAGAAGATTATGTTTCAGGTCTTCCTTATGTTAAAGCCGGACATAATATAATTGCTATCAACAGTTTTTCTAAAACCTACGGATTGGCCGGTCAACGTATTGGTTTTTGCTATACAACTGCAACCATTGCCAACTACATACGCCAAATTCACAAACCTTTTTTACTCCCAATAACTTCAATTGAAGCTGCAATAGGGGCTTTGAACGATATCGATTTTATTGATAAAACAGTTGAAACTGTTCAAGAAGGGCGTAACTATTTAGCAAATGAATTTGATAAGTTAGGAATTAAATATTGGCCATCACAGGGTAATTTTTTCATTATAGACCCACCAATACCAGAATTTGAATTTACAGACAAGCTAATGGAGCAAGGCATCATGGTGAGACCTGTATCACAATTTGGAGCACCTGGTAAAGTTAGAATTACCATTGGCACAAAAGAAGCTAATAAAGCATTTATAAATGCCTTAAAAAAATGAAACCCATTGTTTATGACAATGGGTTTTGGAATATATTAATTTGTTAATCTATTGTCTGGTAAAAACTGCTTCCGCGCCAGCGTAATTTTGAGCATTTATTTCTTCTCCTGCTATTATTAAAGTATTACTATCTAAATTAATAGTAATTGTTTCTTCTTGGTCTGCACCAGTAAGTGTTAATTGATTTCCTTCTAGAACCCACTGTGCTGTCTCAACAGTGCTATTATCTGGGCAAGGTACGTCTAGACCCATAGCGCCAACGTTTACTTCGATAAAATTTATTTTATCCTCAGAAGTAACACTTCCATCTGCATTAAAAGTAAAACTAACTAAAAAACAATTTTCTTGCACTAATTGATCTACGATTTCATCTGCTAAATTTAGTGATGTATCGCTTGGGTCCTCTGGAAAACGAACATCTGTCATATTCCAAGTACCTACTAATGTAGAGGCTTCTAGCTCATCATTATTCTCGTTATCTGTAGAACAAGCCGTAAAACAAAGCATTGCTCCTATCATTATTATAACTTTTTTCATGTCTGGGTTTTTAAAACTTATGTAACCCAAACGGAAAAAATAAAACAATAGTGTACAACACTTATTTTACTGATTATAAGATAAATCGATATGTTGCTTTAATTAAAAATGTATTGTCTCTTTTTTGACCAAATATTTGATTATCCAATGTTCTACCTAAGGAGTCTGCAGGGTCACCCAATCCTGTAACTCCTTGAGACCAAACTAGAAAAACTTCTGACCCTGGAATATATTCCCATCGAACTACTAAGTTGGATCTAAATTGAACAAATGAAAAGTCAGGATTGCTAAATTCATAATCCGTATTTGCATCTAAATCTTCATCAATAAGAAAACCTCCATCTGGCGATTGCGTAATTTGATTAGAATTGTACAGCGTTATACGTTCTGATAAATCCTCTGCAATCGAATTATTCACAAAATTAAAATTGGAATACGTACCTCTTGAAATAAATGGTTGCCCATAAAACTGAATACTCAAATTTGGATTAATACTATAGTTAAAACGTAATGTTGTAATAAATGTCCTTTGGTCAATTTCTCCTAAAATATATCTAGGTGTACCAGAGAAATCTGTTTCAGTTATATATTGTGTTTTACTAGGATTCTCCTCATATTCAAAATTTAGAGAAAGGCTAAACGCATCAAAAGGTTGATAATTAGTGCGAAGCACATACCTAATCAAAGAAAAATTATCTTGCTTAGCTTGACTATTTACATAGCCTACAGTTGCATTAAACTTTTTACTTCTATCCGTTCCAGCAAAAAGAAAAAAGAAATTCTCTTCATTAAAACGCCAGCGAGGACCACCGCGTAAAATTGTATTTAAAAATATTCTTGGTTTATGAGTTGCACCACCTTCTGTAAACCAATTATTTGCATAGTTTATAAAGCCCCTAAAATCGTACTGAACTCTATTGTAATTACCTTCAAAATCAAATGCGCTACTCTGGCCAACTGTTAGATTAGCTGTTCGTAATAATTTAGTTGGTTTTAGAAAGCGATATTGCAGATTGGCAAACTGTCTAATATCATCTGCTTGTCTTAAAAAACCAACATCATTCAACTCTAATTCTGGTGAGCGCCAAAAACCCCCAGTCTCAAATCTCCAGTTACCGCCACCAGATTTACCAAAATTAATTTTTCCTCCCGTTCCCGTAAGTGAAGTTCTTGTTGGGTCTACTTGAACATGAGTTGCGTCTGTTCTTTGAAAAAGATGTGCTAAGCTTTGTTGTGTTCTTAATATTGCTTCTGGACTACCCGTAACATGACTAGTAACAATATTACCTTCTATATAATAATTTCTATTCTGCCAACTGTGCCTAAAGTCTAAACCTCCTGTGTAAGCAGCTTCATGCAAAAAATTTAAATTATCTTCTAAATTTCGATTGGTTGCCGTGAAAATTCCACCAATAAAGGAATTTCTTTCATTAAAATCTTTCTGTAGCCTGCCTACCAGATAGTTTGTAAAAGGCTCAACTAATTCTTCTCTTCGGTTTTCATTTGTGTCAACTTCCGCGAACACCTTACCAGTTACACTTTCTAATAATCCAATAGACCAACCATTTTTTGTTTTCCCAGAAAATTTTGCTGCACCTAAAATTGCTGTATTATTGGGTACATCTGCAAATTCACCATCTTCCAAACTAGGAAAACCCTGCGGACTCCTACCAATACGGCGGCTGTAAAAAACATTATCATTTCCGTTTGCAAATTCGTAATCAAAAATATTCTTGTTTTCAACAAAGAATGGGCGTTGTTCTCGAAAGAATATCTGAAATCCATCTAGTGCAATTGCCCCTGGGTCCGCTTCTACCTGTCCAAAATCTGGATTAACTGTAAGGTCTAATGTTAAATCATTAGTAATTCCAATTTTGGCATCTAAACCTGCGTTGAGTCTAAAATCTGTTCCATCTCTAAAAGGGTTTCCTTGCTCTGCTGGGTAAGTATCTAATTGTTTTACAACAAAAGGCTGGATTTCTAGTTGTTTTTGTGGCTCTATATCTATTAAGCCATGTAGTTCCCCAAACTCACTTACAAATCCAGACAAATCTTGTGGTACTCGTTGCCAAACAGAACGTTCTTGCGCTCTAAAAAACAAACGGGTAACCTGTAATCCCCAAATCTGCTCTTTTGCTTTTCCAAACTTTAGTTGACTAAAAGGAATCTTAGCTTCGGCAGTCCAACCTTCCCTATCTATGTTAGAAGCAGTATACCAAATTGGATTCCAGCTATCGTCAAAATTATTACCGTTTTCAGAAACAAACTCATCTCCTTTTACTCCGGCAGCTGTTGTTGTAAAAGAAAATGCGGTTCTTTTATCATGATAACTGTCTATTATAATCGCAATTCTATCTCCTGCAAATCCATCTCGTCTAGATAATCTTTTCTCTATTTGACTAACATTAGAATCATAACATTTATATGCGACGTAAAGGAATTTATCATCATAAAGGATTTTAAATTTAGATTGCTCACTTGGTGGTGTATTCTCGTCTGGTTCTCTTTCTACAAAATCTTCTGACCAATTTACCAAACCCCAAGATAAATCATCCAAAGTTCCATCTATAATTGGAGCTTTATTATCTTTTAGTGGCTTTGTAGTGTAAATTAGTTTTGGAACAACAAGTGTAGTATCCTGCGCTTTCGCATTAAAGAAAACACACATTGCAAATACTAGAAAAAAAGTTTTTTGCATGATTTAAATTGGTATGGCTTGATGAACACTCAAAAATAAAGGGCTTTCATCATTGAACAACTTTGTTTAATTTTTAATTAACAGAAACCTATTAAAATAGTTTTATCTCTACTAAATCGTTAAACAAAGACCCCTAAAAAGGAAATTCGTGACCGTAAATCGTACTTTTATTTAAATACATCTAAGCAAGTTACTCTTAGTACAATTATGAGTTAGAAAATTTAAAAAATATTCTTTCACAACCATTTGTAATTCAATCTAATAATTGTACATTTGCAGCCCGTTATTCGGGAACGATTAGAAATTTAATACTATTTCGAGAAGTGGATACATTAAGTTATAAAACGATTTCTGCCAACAAATCTACCGTTGATAAACAATGGTTATTAGTTGATGCTGAAGGACAGACATTAGGTAGATTGGCCTCTAAAGTTGCCAAATTACTAAGAGGAAAGTACAAGACAAATTTTACTCCTCACGTAGATTGCGGCGATAACGTTGTTATTGTTAACGCAGAAAAAATTCAAATGAGTGGTAATAAGTGGGCAGACAAGTCTTATGTTCGTTACACAGGTTATCCTGGTGGGCAACGTTTTACTAGTGCTTCTCAATTATTAGAAAAGCATCCAGAAAGGATTATTGAAAAATCTGTAAAAGGTATGCTTCCTAAAAATAAATTAGGTGCTGATTTATTCAGAAACTTAAAAGTATATGCTGGAACAGAGCACGGTCAAGAAGCTCAAAAACCTAAAGCAATTAATTTAAACGACTATAGATAATGGACGTTATTCACAAAATTGGAAGAAGAAAAACAGCTGTAGCACGTGTATATGTTTCTGAAGGAAAAGGAAACATTACAGTAAATAAAAGAA
>CAYTRI010000179.1:0-4743 GCA_964440105.1 uncultured Flavobacteriaceae bacterium | reverse complement strand
ACGATAAACTCAGATCTTCGATTTACATCGTGTTTTTCTTTAGAGCATTTTACTCCATTAGAACAATTGTTCAAAAGTTTTGTTTCGCCATACCCTTTGGCTGATAATCGTTTTGCACTAATCCCTTTAGTTACTAAGTACTCTAAAGTAGATTTAGCTCGTTTGTCTGAAAGGTTTAGGTTGTAGTTGTCGCTGCCCCTACTATCTGTATGAGACCGTATTGAAATTTTTGTATTTGGAAAACGATTTATATAATCCAATACTTTTTCTAACTCAATTGCAGCATCAGGTCTTATTTTAGCCTTGTTTAATTCAAAATAGATTGGCTTTAAATTAAGTAATTGCGTAAGGTCTGTTCCTGATTTTGCAACTTTTTCTTCAGGGTTTAATAAAAGTTCAATGGTATTATTTTCTTTGGATTTATTTAGTTTAAATTGAGTTTTACCATTTTCAAACTCCTGCTTTGTTCCTACAGCAGTATAACCGCCTTCTATACACTCAAATGAGGTTGTAAACTCTCCTTTTTGATTTGATTTTGTAGCTACTAGCACTTCACCACTGGAGCCAAAGATTTCAATACTAGTATTTGCTAAAACACTTCCATCTTTACTATTTTTAACAATACCAGAGATGTTGGCAATGCATTTAAACGTTAATGGTTCTGTTTCTTCAAAGGAGTAGATGTCATCACTACCAATTCCATTTGGTCTGTTTGAAGCAAAGTATCCTTTTTTAGTTTCATCATTTATAATAAACGAAAAGTCATCCTCATCACTATTAATAGGTTCTCCAAGATTTAAAACTTCAATTGGTTGACCAGGATTCATTTCATAAGCAAAAATATCCAAGCCTCCTAAACCAGGATGCCCATCTGAAGCAAAGTAAAGCACCTCTTTTTTAGTAATAAAAGGGAAGGTTTCTCTTCCTTCCGTATTTACATCAGGTCCAAGATTAACAGGAGTACCAAAATTTCCATCTTCAAACAGTTCTACAACCCAAATATCAGAAGCTCCAAAAGTACCAGGCATATCAGATGCAAAGAACATTTTTCTTTCTTCTTCATCTAATGTTGGATGTGCAGTTGAATAATCTGCTCCATTAAAAGGTAATTCAATAATATTTTTCCATTCTCCATCTATCAAATTAGCTCTGTATAATTTTAACCTACTTACCCCTTTTTTGTCTCTGCCAAACTTTCTACCATTATCTGAGTTGTTTCTGGTAAAATATACCGTTTCACCATCTTTTGTAAATACAGTAGAAGACTCGTGAGTTTTAGCATTTAAGTTTTTTGAAAACAGTTTAGGATTAGATACCGTTCCACTATCGGTAACTGTTCCAGAATATAAGTTTAGAAAGGGAGTATCATTCCATTCATGAATGCTACGTATAGGAATATCCATATTTCTAGCGCTTGAAAAGATTAGTTGTTCACCAAAAAACGATGGTGCAAAATCTGAACTTTTAGAATTGATATCGGCAAGGTTAATTTTATATCTACCATAACGACTTTTAATTTTTGCTAGGTAATCTCTATTATTTGTATACTTTGAAGCTCTTCCATTTACTTTGGACCGTGTTATGAATTGTTCCATCCACTGATTAGACTCATTATATTTTTTTAAACTTTTAAGACTCTGCGCATATCTGAAGTAGTAGTTGGATTCTATTTGTACAGAATCTAAAGCAAAGAGTTCTTTATACCATTTTGCTGCCTCCTCATAATTTGCATTTAAATAGTTCGCATTACCAAGATTTTGAAAAATCTCCTGACCGTAATAACCTTGTTCAACTAAATCTTTATAAGTGCCAATAGCCTTTTTATAAGCGAAAGCCTCATAGTCTGTCTTGGCTTTTTTGGTCTTTCCGTTCTGCCCATGTGATAAGGAAAAGCAAAAAATGAGCAACAGGAAATGTATGTATATGGATTTTTTCATTTTTAAAAGAATCTAGGGGTTAACACTTTTCTATATCTTGTTAAGAATTCGAATCTTAAAAAGACTTCAAAAGAGCCATTATTAAAAGCAGTATTACCAAGCTCGGTAATTTCTTTATCGTAAGCTAATCCTAACATTAGTTGGTCATTTAGTTGATATCCAAAAAGAGCACTCCAAGCAGCACTCCATCTATAGGCTGCACCTAGCGTTAGTTTTTCCTGATATAAAAAATTTGCTGATAAATCTGCTTGTAATGGTGCTCCATCTACTACTTTAAAAAGTACTGTTGGTTTAAACTTCCAATCATAACTTAAGTCAGTAACAAAACCAGAAATCAAGTATAAATTCATTCTTTCTTGGGCTAAAAAGCTGCTAGAACCAGAATTCTCAAAATGTTCTGTTTCCAAAAAATTTGGAATAGAAACACCTGCATAAAAACTTTCGGTATAATAATATACTCCAGCTCCAAAATTTGGAGAAAACTTATTGTCTATATTACTTTCCTGTAGTGTAGTTGGAGAGGGGTTAAAGTTTTGTAACCTGTTAAAATCCAAATTTAAGAGGTGACCTCCTGCCTTTATCCCAAATGATAGTCTAGCTTCTTCTGATACTGGTATAGTGTAAGAGAAAGAACCATCAAAATAGGTGTCTTGATTGGTGCCATTACCTATCTCGTCATTAACAATAGACAAACCTAAACCAACACGTCTGGCAATAGGAGAATGTATGTTAAGAGTCTGTGTAGTTGGAGCACCATCGAACCCTACCCATTGGGATCTATATAGCGCTGAAAGACTTAACACCCCTCGCGAACCTGCATAAGCAGGATTCACTGATAGTGTATTATACATGTATTGTGTGTATTGTGCATCTTGTTGAGCAGCTAGTTGTACTCCTAAAGACAGCATCAGAATGATTATTATTTTTTTCATGGTTATTTTTTAAATGTCGTCTTTACTAATTATCGGTTTATGTATAAATAACCATCTAAGGCTTTTACTGTGCCATTATCATTGTAATTAACAATGTAGAAGTAAACCCCTACGGGTAATTCATCATCAAGAGATATGGTAGCTCTACCATTAGATATTCCTACAAAGGCATTACCGCTATTATCATATCCAGTAGTTTCATAGACTAGTACTCCCCAACGATTGTAAATACGAACTGTATTATCTGGAAACTGCTCTATGTTTCTAATTCTGAAAACACCATCTCCCTGACTTCCAGGAACTATATAATCACTCACGATTTCTAAATCACAAGCCGCACCAGCAGGAGGTGTTCCTCCAACAGATTCGCAAGGGTCTAATGGGTCTGTATTATCTACATTTACCTCTTGTCCATCAGAAATGCCATCACCATCGGTGTCGGCCACATCTGGGTCGGTGCCAGTCGCTTCTTCTTCATCATTGGTCAATCCGTCATTATCACAATCAGATGTTCCAAGTGGTGTGCCATCAACAGAATCACATTCATCTAAAGGATTGGTATTATCAACATTAACTTCTTGCCCATCAGAAATACCATCGCCATCCGTATCAGGATTGTTAGGGTCTGTTCCTAAAGTAGCTTCTTCATCATTAGTTAAGCCATCTCCATCAGTATCGTTACAAGCAGCATCCATATTATCTGGATCACATGGATTCAATGGATTACTAATACCATCTGGCGACTCTGGAGTATTTGGATCATCTACATTGTTTACTTCTTCTCCATCTGTTAAACCATCACCATCCGTATCTGGATTGTTAGGGTCTGTTTCAATAATAGCTTCTTCTCCATCGGAAAGTCCATCACCATCGGTATCGGCTACATCAGGATTAGTAATATTTCCATTAGGATCTGCAGGAGTTGAAGAGTCGTCTATACCAGTAGTTTCCTCATCATTGGTCAATCCATCATTATCACAGTCGGATGTGCCAAGTGGTGTACCACCAACAGAATCACAATCATCTAGAGGATTGGTATTGTCTATATTCACTTCCTGTCCATCAGAAATACCATCACCATCGGTATCTGAATTATTAGGGTCCGTACCAAGCGTAGTTTCCTCTCCATTGGTAAGTCCATCATTATCACAATCACTAGCCCCAATCGGTGTGCCGCCAATAGAATCACAAGAATCATTAGGGTCGGTTCCGTCTAAAGCTTCCTGTCCGTCAGAAATACTATCACCATCAGTATCCTCGACGTTAGGGTCAGTTGCATTTCCATCAGGATCTGCAGGAGTTGCTGGGTCATCTACACCAGTAGTTTCCTCATCATTGGTTAAGCCATCATTATCACAATCTGCTGTTCCAAGTGGTATACCTCCTACCGAATCACAAGAGTCATTAGGATTTGTTCCATCAAGAGCTTCTTGCCCATCTGAAATACTATCACCATCAGTATCAGCTACATTAGGGTCTGTTGTACTTCCATTAGGATTAGCCGGAGTTGAAGGGTCATCTACACCAGTAGTTTCTTCATCATTTGTTAGACCGTCATTATCGCAATCACTAGAACCAGTTGGAGTTCCACCTATAGAATCACATGGATTATTAGGGTTTGTTCCATCTAAAGCTTCCTGTCCATCAGAAATACCATCACCATCAGTATCTGCAATGTTAGGGTCTGTTGTATTTCCATTAGGATTAGCAGGTGTTGCTGGGTCATCTACACCAGTAGTTTCTTCATCATTTGTTAAACCGTCATTATCGCAATCAGATGTGCCAAGCGGTGCACCACCTGCAGAATCACAATCATCTAACGGATTGGTATTGTCTGTATTTACTTCTTGTCCATCTTCTATACCATCGCCATC
>CAYTRI010000178.1:0-4798 GCA_964440105.1 uncultured Flavobacteriaceae bacterium | reverse complement strand
ATGATTTAACAGTCTTAGTCTATAATTTTGTGGATATGCTTTCACATTCCAAAACGGAGATGGAGGTGATAAAAGAATTGGCTAGTAATGATAAGGCTTATCGTTCGTTAACCGTAAGTTGGTTTAAAAACTCTCCCCTTTTAGATATTATACAGCAGGCGCAGAGCTTAGGACAGAAGTTAATTATAACAACAGACCACGGAACCATAAATGTTAAGCACCCTTCTAAAGTTATTGGAGATCGCGATACCAGTTTAAACCTGCGTTACAAAACCGGGCGCAGTTTAACTTATGAAGACAAAGACGTTTTGGCTGCAACTGACCCTAAGGAGATACACTTACCAAACATTAATGTAAGTAGTTCTTACATTTTTGCAAAAAACGATTTATTCTTTGCCTACCCTAACAACTATAATTATTATGTAGGCTATTATCGTAACACCTACCAACATGGAGGTGTTAGCCTAGAGGAAATGATAATTCCTTTTGTAGTTCTTGAAGCAAAGTAAATCATATTTAGCTAGCTTCCCTACTTTGGAGGGGTTGAGTGAGGCTTTTACCAACATATGGTGGCTTAATCTTAACAAAAAATGCGAATTCCCTTTTGCAGTTTTGGAGGCTAGTTAGATTATCATTAAAAGTTTTATCAAATTACTCTATATTACAATAAATAACTTAAAAGTAAATTAATTTTAACTAGTTGTAAAAATAATTACCGTTAAAAAAATGAGTCTTCTAGCAGATATACATTCCCACTATTAAAGAAATAAGAAAAAAGAGGGGTATTTAATAATACCTGCTAGATTAAATCCAGCATTAAAACATGTCCATCAATATTTTCCATTCCTAAAACGAGTAGCCAAAACCAATCTGTAACCATCTTAGCCTAGAAGAAACTTCAGAATCATCAAAAGTACTTCTATTAGTAAGTTCAAAAGAATATCTGGCTTGAATATGGAAATTCTCATTTATATCATATCCTATTCCTGAAGATAAATCCAAACCACCCTTTTTCAGAGAATCTCCCAGAGCTTCGAAGATGTAACTTATTTGTGGACCAGCTTGCAAATAAAACTTGGATACAGGATAATACTGTATTCTGGCTGATAAAAAACCAAAACTTGCATTATTCAAATTACCATAATCTAGTTCTGGAGTAAATAACAATTTATCATTTATTGGAATTCTTGAGTTCACCCCTATGTAAAAACCTGTATCTGAAGCTGAAGCCGAAGCATCTCCGGATTTAAATTTCTCACCTCCATTCAAAAGCCCCCCTGTTACTCCAAATGATGTATTTTGAGCAAAAGAATTAGATGTAATTAAAAAAGCGGTAATTGTGCTGAAAAGAATTAAGTATTTCATAAAATCAGATTATTTAAAATTGTTAGTATATATCTATTAGTTAATTTGAGAATTACCCCATAACCTATAAGACAAACGAATTGCCAATCCTAATGTACTTGTATTTGTTCTCGAATTTTCAAAACCATCTGCCTCAAAAGTAATATCATTTAAAGTTCTCCCAGCATTAAATCCAGTATACGTTAAATAAGCTCCTAATTTAAACCTTTCATTCTCCAATTCACCTTCAAGGCCAACACTAAAAGACCAAAAATTCAACTTAGAATTTAATCTTTGTCTTATAGTTGATGGATTAGTATCTCTAGTTACTATACCTTCAACTCTAGTACTTCCAAAATGATATTTAGGCACCAAAACTAATCTTAATTCACTGTCACCAAAAAAAAGCTTTGGTGAAATGCCTATGATTGAGCCTTGAAAATCCTTTTTAAGAATTGATATAGGAAAATTAGTTTCAAAATCTCGATTACCGATTACCTCATACCCACCAAAATAATACGTAAAGTCTACTTCTGGTGAAAAAAATTTATACGAAAAGAGTTGGAGACCTCCTCTTGCATGAAAATATGAATTACCATCAAACCCAGTATGCCTGTAATAACCAACACCTCCATAAATTTCTGTTGATTCAATCTGTGAGAACGATTTAACGCATAAGAATCCAAAAATAAAAATAGTACAACACCTAATATTTAAAGAATATCTCATTGAACTCTTTTTCCAATTACATTGCCACAAATATCGTGCTAAAAAAGAATTGACCGAAGAGAAACTACCACTTCGGCCAATAATACTTTTTATTATAAATCTTTAGTTGAACCGAGCATTCTTTTACCTTTAAATGTTGTTCCATCTCTTTTAGAAACTCCATAAAAATCAATAGAAAAATCTTCATATTTTGTGGCATTAAAAACATCCAATTTCGGCACCGGAATTGGAGGACTCCATTTAGGAGTTTCATTTCCAATATAAGTAACAGTTTCACCACTAGTTACAAAAGCTCCTCCTGGGTTTTTTTCAACTTGAAAGTTCCCTTTAGACCATCCAATTTTTAACTCTACCAAAAAGTTTCTGTCCAGAACATGCGTTGCGCAACAATCATTATAGTCTCTCTCGTATCTTTCATTTACGGTTACAATCATTTTATCTGCATTTTGTACCAAGGCTACTCCTTTCATAACTAATTTATCTTGTTGAGCAGCTTCAAAAAGGCCATCAAGTTTTTTTCCATAGGTTTTTACAAGGTTTTTCGTTACTTTAAGGATATCCTTATAGGCATCCTTTGAAGTATATTCGAAATTGATGTTTTTATTTATGTACACTTCAATTGTAAATTTATCAACATCTCCTGTTTCAAAAGGCCATTTAGGAAGTTCAAAAGGTATGTTTGTTAACCTTCTTCCATCACCTGTCCAAACCTGATTTTTCCATCTAATTATAACATCGTTCTGCATGTCCTTAAATATTTTATCAAACAAGCTTACTTTTCGTTTATATGTAAACGATGCATGATTTATACCTAACTCAGTATAGTCAATAGCATTGGAAGTTTGCCAACCCAGCCAATATTTTTTTTGATATTTTGTAGACATTCCCATTGATGCATACACTAAATAAGATTGACTCCAGAATTTTACTTTTACTCTTTTTTTACTGTCAAAATAATCATGACACGTTTCTGCTGGACCAAAAATCTTTTGCCAAACTGATTCCTGATTAACGTTGCAAACTGATAGAGATCCCTTATATTCTATTGGATAACTTAAGTTAGTAGAAGTAGTTCCTCCACTTGTACCACCACCAGAACCGCCTCCGCCAATAGGAATGGGGCCACCACTTCCCCCGCAGCTATTATAAACACTAATTTTATCATCAATAGCTGTAATATTTTCTACTTTAGCACTACTCCCACCCCCTTTTTGAATGGCTATACAATCTCCTGCAATTTTAGAAATAGTAGATTTTCCTGTTTCAGATTTAGAAAGGTTTCTAATATAGTCTCTAAGATGTTTTCTATCTTTTTTATGACTAAAGAATAAGCCATATGGAGTATATTTATAAAACTTTTTACCGACAATTACTTCTCTTTTTTCATTAAGCATTGCAGCAAATTTAGGGTCAGCAACAACATCATCTTCTAAGTCAGCATCTTCTTTACTAAAAGTCTTATTTGTTAAAAAATTTTTATTCTCTTTAGCTTGTTTTGCTCTTCTAAGTAAATAAGCTTCTTCTTCTATATTATCGTTTCCATCGAACATTGGATTAAGTGGAACAAATCCTTTTGCTCTTAGACTCCTGACATCTTCTCTTATTTCCTCGTAAGACTTAGAATTTAAATTCTCTGCTAACACAGATTCATTTTCAAAATTTAGAACATCATCTTCAATGATGTATTCAAGGTTAAAGTCTTCTTCTATAGATTCTTCTACGTTATCTGTTAGCACTAACGAATCACTCTCACATGATACTATAATTGCGAACATGATAATGAAACCAAAAAGGGATAATCGTTTTATTTTCATTTTTAAAGTATTTAGTTTACTCTCCTACTCGATTTCTAGGCTTTTCGGATTCCACCTTATAAATTATTACAATAAATACTAATATAGTATATATTCTATATTATGATACTTTTTTCAATACTTTTTCGTTGAATTGGCTATAATCCTAATCTTACAGCTAAAGTCTATAGAAAATAATATCTTTGTAATATGTTAAAAACAGTAGATAGATTAATGCAGTTTATTAAATATGCTGGTTTAAGTGCCAGACAGTTTGATATCTCTATAGGTGCAAGCAATGGCTATACCTTAAGAATGAAGAAGAATAGTGCATCTATTGGTAGTGATGTAATAGAAAATATTATACAAAAATACCCCCAACTAAATCTTATCTGGTTAATTACTGGTGAGGGAGAAATGCTAAACCCAGATTTAGCAACCCTACAAAGCGGTGAGTTACCCTACGAACAAAAAAGGGAGTTGGAGAAAATAATCGAAAAGAAGATTAAAGCCAGACAAGAAGCAGAATTAAAAGAACTCCTTAAAGAAGTGACTGAAGAGATAGAAAAAAGAAAAGGAGAAGCTAACTAGTTAGCATTGGCACCAAGCTCTTGTTCTAATTCTGTTTTAATCTTTTCCAAATCAACCATTTCTAATTTAGATTTAGCGAGTTCTTGGCGTTTGTCATTTATAAACACCTCTTTATCTGAAAACTTTGTTATAAGGGAACCTTCAACAATTCTATATTGGTTTGCAAGCCAAAAGCCTATTTTTTCTTGATTATCATTGGCTTTACTTAATACAAAAAGTGCAAAGAGTAAAGGTAAAGTATAGGGTAAGGTTTGAAAAACTTCTATTTCATCCAGGGTTGTTAACTCTGGGTTTAATATATTAATTAGCTGTGCTGAATAAATAAGAATAGGAAATAAAAC
>CAYTRI010000177.1:0-4964 GCA_964440105.1 uncultured Flavobacteriaceae bacterium | reverse complement strand
CAGAATAAAAAGTATTTCCATCTTCAGTAACAACTGGTGCTGGTGGAGCATCAAAAGCCTCAACACCGGCATTCCATGGTTCTGCTCCAGCTTCAAAATCTCCGTTCACAATTAATCCGCCATCAAAAGGAGCTTCTTCAATAAGTACTGTCTCGGTTACTTCAACTGTTGTTGCACTAGCTCCCATTGCAGTTACGGTTATAGTATATTCTCCTACTTCTTCATACACATGAACTGCATTCTCTCCTGCCATAATTGTAGTTGCGTCTGCTCCAGCTTCTTCATCACCAAATAAAATAGCAAACATAGTCGCATCGTCTGCTGTTGGTGTAACTGTTACCTCAAATGGGTTCTCTTCAGAAATAACTACATCCACCATAAGATTAGTTGGTGCCGTAAAAGCAACCGTGATAGGGCTTGTAATTTGGGTCTCTTGCCCATCAGAACCTATTGCAGTTACGCTAATGGTATACGTACCTTCTTCATATACATTAGTTGCTGACTGTCCTGGAGCTAATGTAGTAGCTGCTTCATTATCTTCATCGCCAAAAAGCACTTCAAATGAAGATGCTCCATCAGCTGTTGGTGTTACCGTAACGGTACCAGTATCGTCTTGTGCAATGTCTATATTCGCCATTACATTAGAAGGAGCTACAAGATCCTCCATAGGATTGTCGTCGTCATCACCGCCACAACTAACCAAAAGGCCTGTGGTTATAAATAAAAGTAATAAATGTTTAAAAATTTTCATTTTGAGTAATTTTAGTTAATGTTTAATATCCTGGGTTTTGTTCCCAACGGTTTCCCGCTAATTCAATTTCTATGCTTGGTATAGGAAATACTTCATGTTTTCCTGTTTGAAATCCATCTATTTCTGCCGCTGCCCTACCAGTTCTAACCAAGTCAAAAAAGTGATGCCCTTCACCTACTAATTCAACTCTTCTTTCTTGGTAAATAGCTTCTGTTAATGCAGTTCCAGTAGCAGAACTATTGCCTAAAATGGCACGATTTCGAACTCTATTTAAATAAGTTTGCGCTTTAGCACCGTCTAAATTTCCTCTATTATTAGCTTCTGCAGCCATCAATAATACATCTGCAAAGCGTATAGCACGGTAATTATTAGGGTTAGTTAAGTTAGCGTCTCCTGTATTTAAATCTCCTTGTCTAGCGATATACTTTCTATTATAATAACCCGTATGCTCAAAGCCTTCTACAAAAGACACATCGGTATTAGATGCTGCCCAAGCCTCTATGTCTAAAATTGCAACATCTCTTCTAATATCTCCTGTTTCAAAAGCATCAAAGGCCTCTTGTGTGGGAACGTTAAAACTAAAACCAGATTCAAAATTAGGTCCAGAGTAATTACGTATTCCATTAAAACCTACAGCTACATTACCTTCACTACATTGCAAACATCCAAATCCAGCTCCTTCGATATCCGTGTACTGAACTTCAAAAACTGATTCTATATTATTCTCATTATCGTTTTCGAACATTGTGGAATAGTCTGTAAGTAAATCGTAAGTTCCCGAGTTAATTACCTCATCTAAAACAGTTGCCGCCTCGGAAAATTTATCTTGATATAAATACACTTTCCCTAGTAATGCATTTGCTGCTCCTTTGGTTGCTCTACCAGTTTCTGTTTGCACCAAAGGCAATATGTTTGCTGCAAACTGCAAATCTTGCTCTATTTGAGCATAAACTTCCGCTGTTGGTGTTCTCTCAACAATATTTTGGTCTCCAAACTGCAATCGTTGATCTACAGCCAAAGGCACATCTCCAAACCATTTTACCAACTCAAAATAATAATACGCTCTTAAAAAAGTAGCCTCAGCAAGTACCACATCTTTACCAGCAAAATCTGTTTTGTCTTTAAACTCTAAGATATAATTAGCTCTATTAACCCCTGCAAACATCCAACTCCAAATATCTCTAAGCTGTTGGTTTACAGGCGTATGAATCATATCATCAATTTCCTGTATCCCAGGTACATCAGTAGCACTCTCTCCTCCTGCCAAGGTATTATCTGATGCAATCTCTCCTAACATTACATTGATGTAACTTGATTGTAACATATCGTAGGCAGAGATTAATGCACTCTGATAATCCTCTTCAGAATTAAAAAAGCTTTCGGAATCTTCATCAAATGAATCAACATCCACAAAATCATCGGTACATGCCAAAACTAAAAACGCTGAAACCAATACAAAAAGAACTTTTCTCATATGTCTTGTTTTATTTTGTTTTGTAGTCATCTTATTAAAATTTAAGATTTAAGCCCAATAAATATGTTCTAGGCACTGGATAAAAACCTTGGTCTATTCCTGCTCCAATTGGTGCTCCAGAAGAAGCACTTGGATCATAACCTCTATATTTAGTAAACGTGTAAATATTATTAGCAGATAGATAAATTCTTAATTTATCTGCACCCATTTTTTCCATAAGCTCATTAGGAAAAGTATACCCAACTTGCGCATTTTGTATTCTTACAAAAGAACCATCTTCTACAAAAAAGTTTGAAAATAACGTATTGGATGTAGCTCCTGTAGTTAATCTTGGATATTCATTAGTTGAGCCTTCGCCGGTCCAACGATTAATAGTAAATACAGAGCGATTTACTAATGGCTGATTTCTCTCATAATTTCTAACAATCTCATTACCTATTGAAGCAAACGCATATGCCCCAAAATCTATATTCTTGTAATTAATAGATAAGTTTAGACCCATAGTAGCATCAGGAATTGGGTTACCAATATCTGTTCTATCATCAGAGTCTATTTGGCCATCTCCATTTTGATCAACAAAACGCAAATCTCCTGGTGCGGCATTTGCTTGAGTAGCATGTGAATCTACTGCTGCTTGGTTTTGAAAAATTCCATCTGTTTCTAATCCGTAGAAAAAACCAATTGGTTTACCTGCCTCCATTCTAGCGGGTGGGTCTTGCCCAACACCAAAGCCTCCACCTTGTAAAAACCCTGCTTCATTATTTACCTCAGTAACTTCATTATCTAAAAAGGTAACATTATAATTTAATCCAAAGTTGAAATCTTTGCTACGGTCACTTTGATATCCAATAGCAAATTCAAATCCTGAATTCTCTACAGTTCCTCCGTTTACAACTGGCGCTTGTGCTCCAGGAGCATTTGCTCCTAATATACCTGAAACCTGTGGTTGTAGTAATAAGCCTTCGGTAGTTTTATTAAAATAATCGGCAGTAATATCAACGGTGTTATTAAATAATTTTAAATCAACTCCAATATCATAGGTTTTTTGCTCTTCCCATTGAATTGCTGGATTTGGTAAAACCCCGATAGCTTGTCCAAAAACTAGTTGATCATTTAATACATAAGCTCCTTCACCATTTAAAATACCTCTAAAACCATTACCAGGTATTCTATCGTTACCTAAGATTCCATAACTAGCTCTAAACTTCAAGAAATTGATGGTATTGTTATCTAAAAGAAAATCTTCATCCGAGGTAATCCATCCTATTGAACCAGAAGGGAAATATCCAAATCTATTGTTAGGTCCGAATTTTGTAGAACCATCTCTACGAATAACACCAGACAATAAATATTTTCCCTTATAATCGTATTGAATTCTTGTAAAGTAAGACAATAAACGTTCATCAAATTTTCCACTTAATCCACTGTCTTTTAATCCATTTCTTATATCAACCGCATTAGTTAAGTCAGCTTCAGCAAAGCTCACTTCATTTTCAAAAAACCCTTGAGTTCCTCCAGAAAATTGACCTCTTGTAACAAATACAGAGGTACCAAGCGTAGCCTGAAGATTATGATTTTCTCCAAAGCTTTTCTTATAGTTAATGAATGAGTCAAAAGTATAATCTTTAAAAATATCTTTATTTGTAGTAAGATTAGGCCTATCAATATTATTGAAAACTTTACCTGCCCCAAAGAAAGCTACTGGTGAGAAAAATCGACCTTTGACTTCTGCATAATTAAATTGTAAACTTGTTTCAATAGTAAAAGCATCCCAAAATTTATAATTTAAAGCAGCTTTACCACTTATTCTTGCAACATCCGTATTATTAAACGTATTTTCGATTTGAGCTAAAGGATTTATTACCTCATTTCCAAGACCATTAGCAAGAGTAAAGTCACCATTAGAATCCCTAACACTAAAAGTTGGTGCATTGTTTAAAGCATTAAACAAGACCGAACCAATCCCATTTTCAGATAGTGTTTTTCTTTCTGTTCCAGTATAAATAAGGTTTGTAGTTAATCTTAAATTCTCCAGTAAATCAGTGTTAAAATTAATTCTACTGGTAAAACGTTTAAAGTTTGCCTTACTCCCACCAACAATACCATCTTGAGTTAGCAATGAACTACCAAATGAAAAGGTAGACTTTTCTGTACCTCCAGTAATCGTAATATTATGATTAACTATTGGTGCATTCTGGAAAACCTCGTTTTGCCAATCGGTGTTTGCACCCAAACGAGAGACGTCAGGAAACGGGTTTGGTTGTCCGCCAGCAGCAAAAGCTTCATTAGTTAACAGAGCATATTCTGTAGCATTTAATACAGGAATTGTTCTGGATGTCTGCTGATAGCCACCAAAAGCGTCATAACTAAACTTCAATTCTGAGTTTTTACGTCCAGTTTTTGTTGTTATCAAAACAACTCCATTCGCAGCTCTAACTCCATAAATACCAGCAGTTGCATCTTTTAACACATTAATACTTTCAATATCACCTGGGTTTAAAACACTTAAATCTTCTATTACATTACCATCAACTAAAATTAAAGGGCGGTTGTCCCCATTTGTAGATATACCACGAATTCGAATATTAGATCCACTACCAGGCGAACCAGACTCAGCTGTTATGTTTACTCCAGCTACTTGTCCTTGTAATGCTTGCTCAACTCGAGTAGGGTTAAGTTCTTCAATTGTCTCTGAACCAACTACAGCTACAGCGCCTGTAATTTCCTTTTTTGTTTGTG
>CAYTRI010000176.1:3007-4996 GCA_964440105.1 uncultured Flavobacteriaceae bacterium | reverse complement strand
AGGAAAACACGCAATTGAAAGCGGTGTTTGATATTATGAATAGCCCGGAAGACCCTTCGTCACTAAACAGAAGTATTGAAACTGCTGCACGTTTCTTAAACATGCATGCGCAAAGTGGTGTTCCAGCATCTAATTTGAAGGTTGCCTTAGTTGTACATAACAAAGCCTCTAAAGATATTAGTTCTAATGAAGCTTATAAAAAACGCTACGGAGTAGACAATCCCAATGCAGAAATGGTGCAGCAACTACTAGATGCAGGTGTTGAATTTATATTTTGCGGACAATCATCTTTATCCAGAAATTTTCCAATGGAAGAAACTATTCCAGGAGTACAACTCTCCCTTTCGGCAATGACTGCCTTAATACAATTACAAAATGACGGCTACCGTCTTATAAAATTTTAAAACTAAAATTATGACTAAATTTAGAGTATTCGCATTTGCATTTTTATTGGCAACCTGCGGATTATTAGCACAAGGTCCAAACCTTAGTAAAGATTACAAAAACATTGAAAGTAAAGTAATTGATTGGCGACATGATATTCATCAAAACCCTGAATTAGGGAATAGAGAATTTAAAACTGCTGAGAAAATTGCGAAACACTTAAAGTCACTCGGTATTGAAGTGCAAACAGGTGTTGCACATACTGGTGTAGTTGGCCTTTTAAAAGGAGATATGCCCGGAAAAGTGGTAGCCTTGCGTGCAGATATTGATGCACTACCCGTTACGGAGCGCAACGATTTATCTTTTAAATCTACAGTTACCTCAGAATTTTTAGGCGAAAAAGTTGGTGTTATGCATGCTTGTGGGCATGATACGCATACCGCAATTTTAATGGGTGTTGCTGAAATACTGGCAAATAATAAAGATAAAATTAAGGGCACTGTAAAATTTGTTTTTCAACCAGCTGAAGAAGGTCCTCCACCAGGTGAAGAAGGTGGTGCACTGCTTATGGTAAAAGAAGGTGTTATGGAAGGTGTAGATGCTATTTTTGGTTTACACATTAACTCGCAAACTCCTGTAGGGATGATTCGTTATAAGTCTGGCGGAACAATGGCTGCAGCTCAGAGCTTTACAATTAAGGTTAAAGGAAAGCAAAGTCACGGTTCGCAACCTTGGTCTGGTGTAGATCCAATTTTAATTAGTGCAAAAATTATTGATGGCTTACAAACTATTATTAGCCGCGAAACTGAACTAACTAATGAGGCAGCAGTAATTACAGTAGGTAAGATTAAAAGTGGCGTACGTTTTAATATTATTCCTGAAAGTGCTGAAATGATTGGTACTATCCGCACCTTGGACTATGATATGAAAGACAAATTAAATAAGCGTATGATAGAAATGGTGGAAACTATTGCAAAAGCATATGGCGGTTCTGCAACTTGCGAAATAAAAGATGCAACGGATATCACCTATAATGACCCAGCTTTAGTTAGCCAGATGTTACCAACATTAAACAGAGTTGCTGGCAATGACAATGTTGTAATTCAAAAAGCAATTACTGGCGCAGAAGATTTCTCCTATTTTCAACGTGAAGCTCCAGGGTTTTTCTTCTTTTTAGGAGGAATGACTCCAGGGAATACAGAATCATTTCCACACCATACTCCAGATTTTTTAATTGATGATGCTGGTATGCAATTAGGTGTTAAAGCGATGACTGAGTTGACTTTGGATTACCTTAATAACAATAAATAAATTATAGAAGAAAATTCTAAAGAAATAGAAGAAAAAAAAGCCAGCTTATAAAAAACCAGAATTTTATATCGGAATAATAATTGGAGTAATACTCTTTAAAGTAATTACATTTTTTTTATGAATGCTTTTCTAATGTAGAGAATAAACTGAATCATTAAAAATCAAATTGAAAACTAATCATATTGCTCTGATTATGATGAGTGCTCTCTGAAATTGAGACTGTCACCTTTAACTATTCAAAGCATTTAGCTTGAACTTGACTCTTGGATTTGAACTTGAACCTATGGACAAAAA
>CAYTRI010000176.1:0-2907 GCA_964440105.1 uncultured Flavobacteriaceae bacterium | reverse complement strand
AATTATGAATGAAGTTTTAGCTTTTTTGGGAAACATTCCATGGTGGTTATGGATTATTGTCGTTTTGGCATTTATTGCTATTCGTGATATCTTTTTTCAGCGGTCGCATACTATAAGTCATAATTTCCCTATTGTAGGTCACTTACGGTATTGGCTGGAAAGTATTGGCCCAGAAATGCGTCAGTATTTTGTTGCTAATAATAGAGAGGAGCTTCCATTTAATCGTATTGAACGTGGTTGGATTTATGCTTCTGCAAAGAGCGAAAACAATTATGAAGGCTTTGGAACAGATAGAGATGTCTATGCGCATCAACATATTTTTGTGAAAAATGCGATGATTGGGTACCAGTTACCTGAAAATCACCCTAATCATAACAACCCCTATTTTTTACCTTGTGCTAAAGTAATTGGAGCTTATAATAAGCGTAAAAAACCATATCGACCAGCTTCAGTAATTAATGTTTCTGCTATGAGCTTTGGTTCTTTGTCTGCAGCTGCCGTTGAAGCTATGAACAAAGGAGTATTAAAAGCAGATGCTTATCATAATACAGGTGAAGGAGGTTTATCGCCATACCACAAACAAGGTGGTGATGTTGTTTTTCATTTTGGAACAGGATATTTTGGAGTTCGATCCAAAGACGGTAATTTTTCTTTAGATAAAATGAAAGTCTTGGTAGATGAAAATCCATGTATTAAGGCTATAGAAGTAAAGCTTTCCCAAGGCGCAAAACCCGGAAAAGGTGGTGTACTACCTGGAGCTAAAATCACTGAAGAAATTGCCGAAATCAGGGGTGTTGAAGTGGGAAAAGATGTTTTGTCCCCTGCCACTCATAAAGCATTTTCTAACATACCCGAACTACACGCTTTAATTGAAAAAATTGCAGAGGAAACTGGACTACCTGTTGGGATAAAAGGAGCTATCGGAAAACTAGAACAGTGGATAGAACTAGCTGATTTAATGAAAAAGACTGGTAAAGGTCCCGATTTTATAGCTGTTGATGGTGGCGAAGGAGGTACTGGAGCTGCTCCCCCAAGTTTTGCGGATCATGTATCGCTACCATGGGTTTATGGTTTTTCAAGCTTATATAAAGTTTTTCAAGACAGAGGTCTAGCTGATAGAATCGTTTTTATTGGTAGTGGAAAACTTGGTTTCCCAGCAAAAGCAGCAATGGCATTTGCTATGGGTGTTGACTGTATAAATGTAGCTAGGGAAGCTATGATGAGTATTGGTTGTATTCAGGCCCAAATATGCCATACCAACAAATGTCCTGCTGGTATCGCGACCCAGAGCAAATGGCTACAAGGCGGAATTGATGTTACTTTAAAATCCGAACGTTTAGGGCAGTATTTCAAAACTTTTAGAAAAGAATTTTTAGAAATAACCAGAGCAGCGGGTTATGAACACCCAGCTCAGTTAATGATGACAGATATTCAAATTAATGTAGATGATGATTATCTTAGCAGTGATTTAAAATCAGTTTATGGCTATGAAAAAACCAAAGTTGATTTTAAAAGCATGCAAGAACTTTATGACTGTGCCTATTTAGGCGGAAAAACAAATATATAGTATGAAAAAACTATTACCCTTAATCTTAGTATTCGCTACACTAGCAATACAAGCTCAAAAAAAGAAAGATTTAATTGCCAAAATTACTGAGCTTGAACAGAATGTTTTGGCTTTAAATGACTCTGTCTCGGTTGCTAAGCGTCAAATAAATGTAAGTAACTCCAAGGCGGAGCTAGCAAATAAAGAAGCTGAAGAGCTTAGAACGGCTAATGCTACTTTGCTTCAAAATCTGACAAATTTTTCTAAAATTTCAAAACAGAATACAGAAACTGTAAATAGTGCTTTGTCTAGTTTAAATGAGAAAGAACAGCAATTACGATTAATTTCTGATGCTTTTGCAAAAAATGATTCTACAGCAATTGCGATACTATCTCAGAGTAAACAGATTCTTGGTCCAACAGCTAAAGTAGGTGCTGCAAACGGAAGTATTTTAGTGACAAATAGTTTATTATCTCTATTTGAAAGTGACCAGTCAGTTGTTTTATCTGAAGAAGGAAAAGCCACAGTAGCAAAGATTGCCCAGCTTATTACTAAAAACCCTGAAAGAGAAATCACCATTGAAGCACTTAATATTACTGGTGATTTTGATGTTTCCTACAGTCAAGCTGTAGCTGTTGCAAACGAGTTATGGAAAATAAATAGTATTCCGGCAGAGCGTTTACATATAGTTACTAAAGATGGAAATTTTAAAGAGGGAATAACTGTAAGATTATCGCCTAATTTAGCTGCCTTTTACAGTTTAGCTAAAGAGAAAATGTAAACCAATGTTATATACTTTTTAGAGTTTTACTCCGTTTTAAAACAAAATCAAACATTTTTTCAATGACCGGAGACCAAATTTTTCAACTTTTTGCTTTTGCGTTACCATCCTTAATAACCGGATTAATTGCTTTTTACTTTTTTAGGTTGCATACTCGTAACGAAGATGGTAGAAGACAATTTCTATTGCATAAAGATTCTCAAAAAGACTTATTACCAGTGCGATTACAAGCCTATGAACGAATGGCTTTGTTTTTAGAACGTATTGCAATCCATAGTTTGGTTGTTCGTGTTGCTCCGCAAAGCAAGAATAAAGCTGATTATGAAAATCTTCTTACAAAAAATGTAGAAGATGAGTTTGATCATAATTTGTCTCAGCAAATCTATATGACCGATGAATGTTGGAACATTATAAAGGCGGCAAAAAGTGCAACTATCCAAATTATTAGGTCAGCCGCAATGAGTGAATCTGATTCTGCAGACAAACTTCGGGAAGATATTTTAACCCAAATGATTGAAAAACAATCCCCTTCTGCAGCTGCTTTAGCTTTTGTAAAAAAGGAGATTGGAGATTTGTGGTA
>CAYTRI010000175.1:2008-5035 GCA_964440105.1 uncultured Flavobacteriaceae bacterium | reverse complement strand
CCTCTTTCTCCGCAACCTAAAAGCTTCACCTTCGTGAAGCTTTTTTGTTTTTACCTTTACATCGTAAACTGATAGTATCTTTTATTTTGAAAGAAACAAGAATCAATAAATATTTAAGCGAGGTAGGATACTGTTCGAGAAGAGCTGCAGATAAGCTTATAGAACAGGATAGAATTACTATTAATGGTGAAGTTCCTGAAATGGGAACAAAGGTAAAAGATGGTGATATCGTTAAGGTTGATGGAGAGCTAATAACTAAACCCAAAGAAAAACCTGTTTACCTAGCTTTTAATAAACCTGTAGGTATCGTTTGTACAACAGATACTAGAAGAGAAAAAGACAATATTATTGATTTTATAAATTATCCCAAACGTATATTTCCAATAGGTCGCTTAGATAAGCCAAGCGAAGGGTTAATTTTTATGACCGATGATGGTGATATTGTAAATAAGATTCTTAGAGCTCGTAACCATCACGAAAAAGAGTATTTAGTTACGGTAAACAAACCTATTACTCCAGATTTTATTACTAAAATGGAAAATGGTGTTCCAATTTTAGATACCGTTACCAG
Organism: uncultured Flavobacteriaceae bacterium; assembly: GCA_964440105.1. Taxonomy (GTDB): domain Bacteria; phylum Bacteroidota; class Bacteroidia; order Flavobacteriales; family Flavobacteriaceae; genus Croceitalea. Next base: position 4,464 of record CAYTRI010000175.1, on the reverse strand, counting down.
ACAATGTAAAGTTGAGCAACTATCTGAAAAACAATTTAAGATAATATTGACTCAAGGGTTAAATAGACAGATTCGTAGAATGTGTGAACATTTAGATTATCGTGTTAGAAAACTAAAACGTGTGCGTATTATGAATGTTACTTTAGATGTACCAATTGGTAAATGGCGCCACTTAACTTCAACGGAGTTGTTAGCAATAAATCGATTAGTTTCCGATTCTTCAAAGACACATTTCTAGCGTAGTAATAATTTTTAGGTAGACCAGTTTGTGTATTTTAATTCAATTCTATGACGTTTAACAGTCTTTTTTAACGTTTAAGTGTAAAACCTATGAAAAACTCATAAGTATTAGGTGAAATTCTATGTTGATATTTGTATTGTATTAACTCCCAAAATCTTAATGCTATGAAATCATACCCCACTAACAAATTAACTTTAGCCTTAGTTGTACTACTTTTTGCTTTTAATTTAAATGCTCAAAAACAAACTAATGAGGCTGACAAAAGAATTGATGACTATTTAGAATTACTTAAGCAAGGATACTCAGAAATTGAAATCTTCCAAGATTTAGGTAACGTAAATTTCTTAACCGAAAACTATGACGCTGCAATCTTTTGGTATGAAAAACTAAAAAATAGTGTTCAAGTTGGTTCTTTAAGCAGTAGTTATCAAGAACGTTACGAGTATGCACAAAATCAGTTAAAAGGTAAAACTTCTAACCAAAGAAAAGATTGGGCCGCTATTATTAAAAGTGATTATGGCGTAGCTCCTAGCATTTCAGAACAACAGAATGGAATTCCATCAATAGCAGGTAATAATAAAGAGTTTACTCCAGAAATGAGTATTACTAGAGATGGTAAGACTGCATACTTTAGTAAAATAGTTTATGTAAAACCAGAATTTGGAGTTTTTTCAAAAAAGGAACCTATCCATGTAATATACAAAGCCAGTAATGTAAATGGTGAATGGAAGAATATTCAGAAAATCGCCGTAAGTCCTAAGCATTACTCTGCAAAACACCCAACAGTTTCAGAAGATGGTAGTCGCTTATTTTTTGCATCTAACATGCCTGGAACTTATGGAAAATTCGATATCTACGTTTCAGATATTAAACCTGATGGTAGTTTAAGCGTTGCTAAAAATTTAGGTCCTAAAGTGAACACTAAAAAGAACGACCTCTACCCTAGCCTTAAAAATGGAACACTTTTATTCTTTGCATCTGAAGGTAGAAAAGGATATGGTGGTTTAGACTTATTTGCTGTTCAAGTTGCTAAAAACACACTCACAGAATCAGTAAACTTGGGTAAAAGCATAAATAGTGCTTATGATGATTTCTCTCTAGCCTTAGTTCCAGAAAAAGGAATGGGTTATGTAATGTCTAATAGAGGTAAGAAAAGTAAGGTTAGCCAAATAGCAATAACCTACTCTAAACCTGTAGATGCTTCTTTAGTAGAAAAAAATGAAGAAGGTCTTATGAAAGCTTTGCACGCTAATAAGGGTACAGATTATTCATCTACTATTTTTGAAGAGTAACTACAGTACAATCTAACCAATAGATATTTACCATTTATCAGTATAAATGGAGCACCAATAAAGCATTCTTACAAGATGCTATAGAAAAATACCCGTTTTACTTTAAACCCCGAAAAGATGAACTCTTTAAAACAACATATCAAAATTGGATTACTGCTTGTGATTATACTCACAGCAACGCAAAGTATTACTGCTCAAGAAACAGAGCCTACTAATAACTATAATGTTGAAAGTCCATTCCATAATCAGTTATTCTTTAATAGATTTTTAATTAACCCAACTTTTTCATTAGTAAGAGAAAATAAATCATATTTAAATGTTCTTTTGAGAAACCAATATGCTTCTTACGAAAACAATAACCAGAACTATTACTTAGGTTTTAGTAATAAGTTAGATGAAAATACCGCATTAGGTTTAGGTGTTTACGGGCGTTGGTCTGGTATTATTGAAGAATTTGGTTTTAATGCAAACTATGCAACCGCTGTTCAACTAGGAGAGAAAAGTGCACTTGCTTTTGGTACAAATGTAAATTACCTAAGTCAAGGTCTTGCAAAAAATAGAGCTGTTGCCGCTGAGAATGACCCTTTAATACAAGATTCTAGAAAAGAAAACAAAGTAACTGTAGAGCCTGGAATTAATCTATCATTAAACAAGTTTGACTTTGGTTTATATTTTAGAGATATGGTTGTATACAATCAAACCGCTAATGAATTACAAACTAATATGGGTTTAGAGAGTATTACAGGTACTTTCCAATATAGCCATACATTCAAAAAAGCTACAGGTTTATTAACCAATGGTAGGTTAATGCCAATGATACAGGTTGGTGCAAATGGTCGTGGTGATATGTCTTATACTGGCTCAGTACTTTTAGACCTTCCAGCATTTGGTTGGATACAGAGTACTTATGATGACTCTTATGG
>CAYTRI010000175.1:0-1908 GCA_964440105.1 uncultured Flavobacteriaceae bacterium | reverse complement strand
GGTTCTAATGTAGTTGGTGTAGAATCTGGTTATTATATGATTACTAATGTTTTTAAGAACCAGACTTACTTAAAGAACTTTATGAATAATCTTAAGGAGAAAGGCTTAGATGCTAAAAAATTCTATAATAAAGAAAATGGGTTGCACTATGTGTATATCGCAGACTTTAAGTCTAAAGATGAAGCTACAAATGCATATGGTAATGATTTAGCAGGTGTGTACCAAGAAGACAAATGGATTATGGAAATTTATAATCCAATGGCTACTGCAACTGCAGAACTAACTTTTGAAGAATAAAAAGATAACAAGAGCTTACTAATCGGGGTTGATTTTTAGCCATTAATTGTAAGGTAATGGCAGATGCTTTTGTAAAAAGGGTTGACTGGTAATCAACCCTTTTTCTATTGTCATATTTTTAAGTGTTAATAACTTTGTAGGATTTTTCTTTCAAATATATTTTGTGAATCAATAAAAATTTATATATTGCAAATGTAAAAGTTACCCAAATACTTTTAAAACCCCGTAAAACCTACAATATGAAGTCTTACTACTACTCCTTCAAAAATGTTATCCTTTCTATCTTTCAAGTTCACAGAGAAAAACATCCTCTAGTTATTCCAATTAAGGTATAATTATACCTCCACATTTTTTTCAGAAATCTAAGTTCTTTATACTAAGTAATTAGCCATAAAGTTTCTTGTTTTAGATTTTCCTGAACAATCAAAGATATTGGTTATGATTCAAGCTATAGTCAAGTATACCACTTGATATAAACTTGCGTAAATCATAACTCCGATTAGACCTATTCCATAAATAGTTCAGCAATCGTTATTTCAAATTTTAAAATTTTTACTAGTGAGTACAACCCCAAATCTTATATTTTATGAAAACAGAAGCATTGCGAGTCATCGTTATAGACGGCGACTCAAGTTCGCATCGAAAGTACGAGCGTTACTTTCAGACTTTTTACGATTATCAATTAGTAGGCATCTTTAAATCGGTACATGATGCACTACAAAATTACCGAAAGTACCAACCAGACATTATTATATCTGAAGTGTCTTTATTCGGAGTTTCAGGTATTGAAGGGATTCAATATTTTAGAAAGAAAGACCATTCTGTTAAAATCATTCTACTTAGTGAGAAAAATGATTTTGATGTTGTTAAGAAAGCCTTTAAAGCAGGTGCAAATGGTTATCTAACTAAACCCGTAACTAGTGCTACAGTACTAGAAGCGCTTAATTCGGTTAAAGAAGATGGTGCAGCGTTAAGCCACGATGTTGCTAAAACGTTAGTAGAAATGTTTCAAAAAAAGAAATATGAAACACTATCTAAACGAGAAAATCAAATAGCTGAATACTTAGGTCAAGGCGCTACTTACAAGAGCATTGCCGATAAATTGTATGTTACGCCAAGTACTGTCAATTTTCATATTCAGAATATCTATTTAAAACTCAATGTAAACTCAAAATCTGCTGCTCTAGAAAAGCTTAGAATGCTACAAGCCTCATAACTAATGAATTAAGAAAACTATCTAATTCATTTTTTTACAAGAGCTAAAATGTGTTCATTTGTCACCTTGAGCGCAGTCGAAAGGTTTTAAGTTCTAAAACTAGGTTTCGACTGCGCTCAACCTGACAGTAGTCCTAACAAAAAAACCCGCAATATACATTGCGGGTTTTTATTTATAAGATAAGAAGTCTTATTTCACTTCTTCAAAATCTATCCTTCGACTGCGCACAGGACAGGCTACTTGACTTCTTCGAAGTCTACGTCTTCTACATTATCACCTTCTGTGGCATCACCTCCCGAAGCTTCGCCAGCATTTGCAGATGGGTCTCCCCCAGCCTGTGCAGCATCAGCTTGTGCCTTGTACATTTCTTCAGATGCAACTTTCCATGCTTCATT
>CAYTRI010000174.1:0-5056 GCA_964440105.1 uncultured Flavobacteriaceae bacterium | reverse complement strand
TGTTAGTTTTTATATTAAAGATTTGCTCTCTCAGCCGTTTATTTTCTTCAACTAAGCTGTTGTTCTCTTTCTTTAGATTAAAATAAGAAGTTATACCATTAGAGGTTTCATACACAGTGCCTGTTAGCCATTTAGAGGAATTAAATGCTTTTGATTGATGGTAAGAATGAGAACGGATAGTAAGAATTAGAGATATCAAAAGTAGAAAGGTGTAAAGAAACACGTTTCTATTGCTTAGGATAAAATTTATAATCCGTTGCATTCAATTGAATTGTTTGGGTTTAAAAGAAATTGCTCTAGAGCGATTCTTTTTATTTAATCAAGATATTCTTGTAACGTTCTAGATTTTTTAATGCAATACCAGTTCCGCGTACCACGGCTCTTAATGGGTCTTCTGCAATATAAACTGGGAGGTCAGTTTTTTGCGATAACCTTTTATCAAGACCACGAAGCATAGAACCACCTCCAGCAAGATAAATACCCGTATTGTAGATATCGGCTGCAAGCTCTGGAGGTGTTTGAGATAAAGTCTCCATCACCGCATCCTCTACACGTAAAATACTTTTATCTAATGCTTTTGCAATCTCTCTATAAGAAACATGTACCTGTTTTGGTTTACCAGTTAGTAAATCACGTCCCTGGATAGATTTGTCATCTGGAGGAGATTGTAAATCTTCAGTTGCAGAACCTATCTCTATTTTAATAGCTTCTGCGGTACTTTCACCAACATAAAGGTTGTGTTGTGTACGCATATAATAAATAATATCATTGGTAAAAACATCACCTGCAATTTTTACCGATTTATCACAAACAATACCACCTAAGGCAATAACTGCAATTTCGGTAGTACCACCACCTATATCAACAATCATGTTTCCTTTTGGCTGCATAATGTCTAAACCAATACCAATAGCAGCAGCCATTGGTTCGTGAATTAAATATACTTCTTTACCATTTACCCGTTCAGCAGATTCACGTACAGCTCGCATTTCTACTTCTGTAATCCCAGAAGGAATACAGATTACCATTCTTAAAGCTGGTGGAAACCATTTTTTCTTTAAAGCAGGAATATTTTTGATGAACATACTAATCATCTTTTCAGATGCATCAAAGTCTGCAATTACACCATCTTTAAGTGGGCGTATGGTTTTTATATTTTCATGGGTTTTACCTTGCATCATGTTAGCTTCTTTGCCAACTGCAATAATTTTTCCAGATACTCTATCACGAGCAACTATAGAAGGACTATCAACCACAACTTTGTCTAAATGAATAATTAGTGTGTTTGCAGTACCAAGGTCAATAGCAATCTCCTCGGTCATAAAGTCAAAAAAGCCCATAAAAGTATTAGTTTATCGGATTAACGGTAAAATTCATCGGCAAAAGTAGTAAAATTAATGCTTAAAATGACGTGTGCCAGTCATTACCATAGATAGTCCATTTTCATTACAATAATCTACACTCAACTGATCTTTGATAGAACCTCCTGGCTGAATCACGCTTTTTATTCCCGCTTTATCAGCAATTTCTACACAGTCTGGGAATGGGAAAAATGCATCACTAGCCATTACAGCACCATTTAAATCAAAATTAAAAGTGCCAGCTTTATGAATAGCTTGGTTTAAGGCATCCACTCGTGAAGTTTGGCCAGTTCCACTAGCGCATAGCTGTTTGTTCTTTGCTAAGACTATAGTATTACTCTTTGTATGCTTACATAATTTTGATGCGAATAATAAATCTTCCAGTTCTTGTTCTGAAGGTTTTGTATTGGTAGCATAACTTAAATCTGAAACACCATCAGTCTTAAAATCTTTATCCTGTACCAAGACACCATTTAAGCATGTTCTAACTATAGTTTCAGGAAGTTTAACTTCATTCTGAATTAGAATGATACGGTTCTTCTTCCCTTTTAAAATATCAAGAGCATCGCCAGCATAGCTCGGAGCAATTACAACTTCACAAAATAGTTTATGAATTTCTGTTGCTGTAGCAGCATCAATCTCAACATTACTTATTAAAATTCCACCAAATGCAGAAACCGGGTCGCCTGCCAAGGCATCAACATAAGCTTGATGAATAGTTTTACGTTGTGCTAAACCACAGGCATTGTTGTGTTTTAGAATTGCAAAAGTTGGCGCATCATCTTTAAATTCGTTCATTAATAAAACAGCCGCATCAACATCTAAAAGATTGTTATATGAAAGTTCTTTTCCATGAAGTTTATCAAACATAGCTTCAAAGTCTCCAAAGAAGAATCCTTTTTGGTGTGGATTTTCACCATAGCGTAAAACCTGTCCTTTTTGCTCACTTATTTTTAACACCGTCTCATCATGACTTTGATTGAAGTAATTAAAAATAGCAGTGTCGTAATGCGAAGAAACATTAAATGCTTTTGATGCAAAACGCTTTCGGTCTTCTATAGTAGTATTGCCATTACCATTTGAAATTACATCTAGAAAATCTGAATAGTCTTCCATGGAAGAAACGCAAAGCACATCTTTATAATTTTTTGCAGCTGCACGAATAAGTGAAATTCCACCAATATCTATTTTCTCAATAATATCTTGTTCAGGAGCTCCGCTCGCTACGGTTTTTTCAAAAGGATACAAGTCAACAATAACAATATCCAATTGCGGAATTTCAAATTCCTCCATTTGGGCAACATCACCATCATGGTCTTGACGATTTAAGATTCCGCCAAATACTTTTGGATGAAGTGTTTTTACTCTTCCACCTAAAATGGATGGATAACTTGTTACATCCTCTACAGGAACAACATTTATACCCAAATCTTTAATAAATTTTTCTGTACCTCCAGTAGAATAAATGGTAATCCCCAATTCATCAAACTTTCTTACGATTGGTTCTAAACCATCTTTATGGAAAACTGAAATAAGTGCTGAAGTTGCTTTTTTGGTAGTGCTCATGTGTATTTTTCTGCAAAAAAATTAAGCATCAAAAATACTTGTTTTAAGGGCAAAAAGTTAGGGAGGTTATCAACAAAAACGACTAAGTTTTAAAGAATTTCAGATACTTTTTGATTCACGAACTCTAAAAAACGTTCATCTTCTTCGGTAAATGGGTCTGGAGTATCAGAATCAATGTCTATTTGACCAATATTTTCACCATTCTTGAATAACGGAACCACAATCTCAGATTTTACACTAATGCTACAAGCTATATAATTGTCTTGAGCTTGGACATCTGGGACTACAAAATTCTCATTACTTTCCGCCACCTGTCCGCAGATACCTTTGCCGAAAGGAATAATGGTATGGTCGGTTTCTTCACCAGCATAGCATTCAAGTTTAAGCTCTCTTTTGTCGCCATTTTTAAAGTAAAAACCAACCCAATCGTAATGACTTACATTTTCTCTAAGTAAATCACAGATTTTTTGCATTTTTAGGGTAGTATCATCTGCTTCTCGGTCAATTATTTGGCTAACTTTTTCCTTGAGTATTGTAAACATTACTGTGTTTTTCTAAAAGTATAAAAGTCGAACAAATTCTAAGAAATTACAATAAGAATTCGCCAATATTTAGTTAACAAATACTTAGCTCGAGTTGTTGATTTTAATATTTTGTAAATTTGTACTGTGAAACAAGTACTTCATAAAACAACTTCCCTGTTAATGGCACTCTTGCTATTACTATCTACAGTTTCTTGGACTGTGGATAAGCATCTGTGTATGGGTAGAGTAATGGATGTTGCATTATTTGCAAGTGCAGAAGATTGTGGTATGAAGGCTGCAATGGATTTGTTAGAAGAGCAAGGTATAGAGAACCATTGCTGCGATGATGAATCATTTACTATTACAGGGCAAGAAGACCTAAGATTAAATTGGAATGATTTAACTGTTGAGCAACAATTTTTATTGATTACGTTCACGCATTCTTATCTTGAATCTTTTGACTTTTATTCAGAAAAAGCTTTACCCAATAAAGCTTACCCTCCTCCTTTATTGGTCTACGACATACAATTGTTGGACCAAGTCTTTTTGATTTGATATTCATTGTTTTTAGATTCTTGTTTAAACGAGAACTCACAAACTAATGTTCAATTTCAAATCTAAATTTCAATGAAAACATATTTTTGGCTTTATGCCATCTTTTTAAGCAGCACTTTATGGGTTACTGCTCAAGGACCTCCAATTACTGCAGACAAGCCTATAATGTTAGGTGGTGGTAGTTTTACAATGAAAACCTTAACGGAGGTTCGTTATACGGAAAGAGGTAGATTCACTTATGTTCCTGTGATGTTGCATTATCTGCCTACGTCCAATTCTTTAGTAGCACTACATATACCTTACATTAATTATGACACTTTTTTAGAAGATGGTTCAGGTCTTGCAGACATTAAGATAATGGGCAAGTATCAATTTTTTAGAAAAGATGCTACGGGAAAAACATTCCGAATAGTGGCAAAAACATTGCAAACATTACCAACAGGTGAAGAAATAGATGCAGTAGATATTAGCACAGGTAAGTATGCTGGGTATTATGGTGTAGTTGCTGGTTATGAAACCCTTAAATATGGTATTTCTAATGAAGTAGGTTATAACTGGATGCCAGACGGGACTTTAGATGAATTTAGATACAAATTAGGATTTGGTCTACCACTTTTAAAACCGCAATACCCTAATAAGCAATTAAACTTATATTTTGAATACACCAATTCTTGGTTGGTAGAACGTGACTGGTATCAGTTATTATATGCTCAAGGTGCTCAATTAGCACTTAAGAACATCACTTTCGATTTTGCTGTACAAGTACCTTTGGTAAATGATGTAACAGAAGGAAGAAAATTAAGATATAGCCTATTTATGGGCACACGATATACATTTTAAACGAAAAAAAATGAAAAAAACAATAATAGTAACATTAGTCATTGGGATTTTGGCTGTGTTTAGTGCTAATGCACAAAAAGGGATGGATAAATTTATGGTACAGGTAGATGGCCTTGGTTGTCCGTTCTGTGCTTATGGATTGGAGAAAAAGTTCAAGGAATTTAAAGGAATTAAAAATGTTAAGATTGATATTGAGACTGGCGATTTTAG
>CAYTRI010000173.1:2899-5074 GCA_964440105.1 uncultured Flavobacteriaceae bacterium | reverse complement strand
TTTCAACAATTCAGCCTATAGTTTCAAGTATTGAGAATTTAAATGATGATATGGTCAATACGTTGGTAAAATTTGAAAACTTAGAATTTTTAATCGATGATTTTGGAAAGCCATTCGCGGAAGTTAGAGAAGAAACAGAGCGAAGTTTAAAAGATTGTAATGGTAATGAAATAGATTTAGTAAACAGTGGATTTTCTGATTTTCAATCAGAGATTCTGTTCGAGAATAATGGCCCCATCACTGGAGTGCTTTTGCAAGATAGAGATGACTTTCAATTAGTTATTAGAGACTTAGACGATATTAATTTTGATAATAATCGTTGTGCAGATTTACAAACTACATCAACTTCAATTTTTATTTCTGAGTTAGCTGACCCAGATAATAATGCAGAAGCTAGGTTTGTAGAATTGTATAACGCCGCGAACGAAGCTCTAGATTTAAATGGATGGATGCTAAGAAGGTACACCAATGCCAATACCGAAATAAGCTCAGTTATAGATTTAACAGGATTTTCTATTGAAGCGCAAAGCACATTGGTAATTTCTCCAAATGCTCAAGAGTTTGAATTGGTTTATGGTTTTACACCAAATTTGAGTGTTTCTACAAACAGCCCTGCGGACTCAAACGGAGATGATAATTTAGAGTTAGTTGACCCTTTTGGGACTCTAATTGATGTATTTGGGGTAATAGGGGAGGATGGCTCCGGTACCAACCATGAGTTTGAAGATGGTGGGGCTTTTAGAAATCTTGATGTTCTTCAAGGGAATGCGTTGTATACTTTTTCTGAATGGTCAATTTTCAATGATACAGGAGGTGCTGGAACTACAAATTTGCCGCAAAACGCACCAGAAGATTATACTCCTGGCATTAGAGAATAAAAAGTACATTAATCTAGAATGCTAATGTTTCTAAAATCTCATTCAATTGTTTTGGTAATATTGGCTTAAGGATGTAATTGTTTACAAGCTCAAATTCTTTCGCTTTTTGAAGATCTGATGGATCTATAGATGAACTAACAACATAAAGCAACACGGTACCTTTATTCAGGTTTGGAATTTTAGTGAATTCTTCTAAAAAATCCCAGCCATTCATTACAGGCATATTAATGTCTAAAAAAATAATGTCTGGTAAGTTCTTACCCTCTGCGAGATAATTTTGCATACCGTCAATGGCTTCTTTTCCGTTTTTAAAGACAACAATGTCTTCGCAAAAACGTACTTCTTGCATAATTCTTCGTGTACCATAGATAAAAATATCATCATCATCTATGATGCAAGCTGAGTTTATTTTTTTCATAATACAGGCTTTTCAAATTTCATTATAAATGTTGTTCCAACATCTACACTACTTTCAATATCTATTTTTCCACGCATGGCTTCTATCTGATTTTTAGTGATAAAAAGACCAATACCCTTTGCATCTTTATGGTTGTGAAAGGTTTTAAACATACCAAAAACACGACTGCCGTACCGTTCAAGGTCTAGTCCTAAACCATTGTCAGTAAAATGTACAACTATTTTACCATTTTTCTCTATAGAAGTAACAGTAATATCTAGTTTTCTCTTTGGCGAAGAATACTTCATTGCATTCGTAAAAAGATTTAATAAGATACTATCTAAATATGCTGGTACTACATTTACAAAATGCTCTTTTTTTACATTAATTTTTAAAGAGGCATTAAGCTCAATAATTTGTGCTTCTAAATTTCTTAAAGTATCATAAATTGATTTGTGCAAATTAACAGGTTTCATTTTTTCAAGCGTACTTGTTCGCACTTGAACTACCTCATTTAAATGAGAGACGGTTTCTGTTAAACCGCTAGAAGCAGATTGTAGCATATCTTTTATTTTGTCTATCTCATCAATATTACTTTCTTTCATTAAAAAGTCTATCAACATAGACATATTGGTGGAGTGTGATCTTAGATTGTGCGATACAATATGGGCAAAGTTTAAAAGACTCTGGTTTTGTTCACGAGTTACTTGTAAATAATCTTTAAGCTTGCGCTCACTTTCGACCATTTTGGTTACATCTACAATTTGCGATATAAAATGTAAGAGATGACCTTCTACACCATAAACTCCAGTAACAGTTAGGAGTACGTGTACAATACTTCCTTTTTTATGATAGTATCGTTTACTTATTTGATAGGTTTCTGTTTTACCGTTTATAAGG
>CAYTRI010000173.1:0-2799 GCA_964440105.1 uncultured Flavobacteriaceae bacterium | reverse complement strand
ATATCTGACCAAAGGACGGTATTATCACTAAGATCTACTTCCCAATAACCAATTCTAGCAACTCTTTTTGCTTTGGTTATTAATTCTTCCCTTTTTTTTCTAGTAGTAATGTCTTCTATTGAGATAAACCTGTAATCTGCATCAGAAATAATAATAGGTTGAACGCTCCATTTTAACCATTTTGTGACACCATCTTCGAATGTAATTTCCTCTTCATTAGAGTTAAGCAATTTAGTTTTTTCGCTCGATTTTAGTTCTTGAGCGAGACTAGTATCAAGTAAAGGGAGAATATGAAAAATATTTTTTCCTAATAATTCCTTTTTTTTCTTTTCAAATTGCTTTGTGAATTCATTAGAGCATTCAACTAAACAATTAGTGTTATCAATAAGTGCTACCGGTAATGGTAAAAAAGGGATTATTGAGACATCTATTGTGGTTTCAGATTTAATCATAAGTTAAAAGCTATGCGAATTTAAGAAAAATCTCAATTAGTAGGAAATTACTTATAAGGTATTAGCTAAACGATTTATAGGCTTTACTTAGTGTACAAGTAGAAATATTAATTTATGAATGGGAATGAAATAGCTACTTAAGTTTAATAAAATGAACTATCTATATACAAGTTTTTTATATCTTTCAGTTACAATGAGTGACAAGGAAATATTTTTTAGTGCAATACGAAACGGAGATTTAAAACAGGTTGAAAAACTACTTGAAGAGATTCCAAAACTTATAGAGGCTAGAGACCAAAGAGGTTCAACACCACTAATTTTAGCTACATATTATAACCATGCAGCCTTAGCAGATTTTCTTATTAGAAAAGGCGCAAAACCTAATGAAAAAGATAGTTCTGGAAATACAGCATTAATGGGGGTTTGTTTTAAAGGCTTTAGTGAGATTGCGAACAAATTAATTTTAGCGGGTGCAGATGTTAATCATAGTAATTCTATGGGGGCAACGTGCCTTATCTATGCAGCTACATTTAATCGTCTTGAGATTGCAAAATTATTGTTAGAACATGGAGCTAATGTAAAGGTTAAAGATTCTAAAGGTAGTACTGCCCTAGACCACGCCAAAACACAAGGAGCTGAACCATTAATCACACTTCTAGAAAAATATGCTTAAGTATGAGTAAAGAAGAGCTAAATATTGCAGTAATACAATCTCATTTATTTTGGGAAAATCCTGAAGCAAATAGAAAGGCTTTTTTAGATAAAATAGATGCTATTTCTTCGGCAATTGATGTTGTTATTTTACCAGAGATGTTCACTACTGGTTTCACTATGAAACCAGAGCATATAGATGTTGTAGAGGGAGAAAAAACGTTAGCTTGGATGAAAGCGATAGCTTTAAAAAAAGAAGTAGCTATAGTTGGCAGCGTCGTTTTTAAAGAGGGAAAGCATTTTTTTAATAGGTTGTTTTTTGTTCACCCAAACGGAGAGGTTGATAGTTATGATAAAAAGCACACTTTTACCTTAGCTGGGGAACATAAAATATACAAGGCAGGAGAGACTAGGTTAATAGTTGATTTTAGAGGGTTTAAAATTTGCCCACTCATTTGTTATGACCTTCGTTTTCCTGTTTGGGCAAGAAACGTTGAAGATTATGATGTTTTAATCTATGTTGCCAATTGGCCCAAACCTAGAGTTGAAGCTTGGGATAGCTTATTAAAAGCACGAGCTATTGAAAACATGAGTTATTGTATTGGTGTAAATAGATTAGGTTTAGATGGTTTGGGATATGAATATTCTGGGCACTCAGGAATTTATAATGTTTTAGGTAAACAATTAGCATTTTCTGATAAGGAAGAAATTCTTTATGTATCGCTTTCAAAAGAGCACATAAAAACGAATCGGGATAAGCTAAAATTTCTTGATGATAGAGATTCCTTTAATTTGCTATAACAAAGGTTTCGTTTTTCTCCCAATTTGCTCTAATCTCAATAATATCAGGATAGTATTTAATAACTTCTGGTTGTATTTTTTTAAGGTAACTTCCGGTATCCCATTTTCCATTTGCATTTTCATCTATAATAATTCGGATTCCATAATTTTTTGGGTCTAGATTATTAAACTCAAAAGCTTGCGGTTGTGTAGCATAAATCTCACGAACTAATTCACCCTTATCATCTGTTAGTTCCACAATTAAAGGATAAGTAACTTCCCCAGATAAGTTTAAAGTTAAGTTGCCATAATCTGCATAACCCCCTGTAGAAAGATTAGATACCAATGTATCATTTTGTGTTCCAAAAAAATCTTCAATAGCGCCAGGAAGCAAAACCACATTGTATTTCTGATTATCTATAATTTCAAAATTGAAGTCAACTTTGTTTTTTATGGAATCAAGCGTTAGAGAAAAAGGAATTTGTATAGTGTCTTTATCGAGAATCGCAATTTTTGAGGTATCAATTTTAGTGATTGGGGTACTAGCTAGAATATGAAATGTATCTTCAAAATTTAATTTACGACTATGACTAGTTGTTAATTTTAAAGAGTCTAGGGCTAGTTTTCTAGTTTTTACGGTAAAAGTATCTATTAACCCAATAGTTGAATTTGTTACAGTAAAAATGATAGAATCTATATCGGTAGGTGTTAACCAATAATCAATAGTATCTTTTTCTCTGTCTTTTGTTAGTAATGTCTTTACAGAATCGGGTAGCGTTGTAAGCGGTTCAATTTTAAAGTCTTCCTGTAGTCCTTGGTAACCAAAAATAATGTGGTTTTTTGCCACGTAACTAGGGACAGAAATACTGTAATCTGGCTTTTCCTTAAATAGATTTAACAAATAAATACTATCTGT
>CAYTRI010000172.1:0-5108 GCA_964440105.1 uncultured Flavobacteriaceae bacterium | reverse complement strand
TGAGCCTCATATAAATCGCTATAATACCCGCTTTGCTTCAGTAGTTCTTTGTGTGTGCCACTTTCCACAATTTTACCAGCATCCATAACTAATATTTTATCTGCCTTTTTTATAGTTGCTAAGCGGTGTGCAATAATAATAGAGGTTCTGCCTTCTGTAATCTTTTCTGTCGCCTGTTGTATTAGCTGTTCTGAATAGGTGTCTATTGAAGATGTTGCCTCATCTAATACCAAAACACTAGGATTACTTACATAAGCTCTTAAGAACGCTATTAATTGTCGTTGCCCGCTAGAAAGCATAGTACCACGCTCCTTAACGTTGTATTCATAACCACCTGGCAAGCTAGTAATAAACTTATGCACACCTATTTGCTTTGCTGCTGTTTCAATATCCTTTATAGTAACCGCTTTATCTTTTAAAGAAATATTGTTAGCAATGGTATCCGCAAAAAGAAAAACATCTTGTAATACTACGGCTATATGCGAACGAAGTGACTGCAATGTATATTCTTGAATATTAATATCATCTATTAAGATTTGTCCAGAGTTTATCTCATAAAACCTATTTAAAAGATTTATGATAGTAGATTTTCCAGCCCCTGTAGACCCCACTATAGCAATAGTTTCTCCTGCTTTAACTTCAAAAGAAATACCATGTAATACTTCTTCATCTTCAATATACCCAAAATGGACATCGGTGAATTTAATAGTCCCTTGTATACTAGCCTTTTCAATAGTTCCGTCATTAGGAATATTACTCTCTGTATCCAAAATATTAAAAACCCTATTTGCAGCTACCATACCCATTTGTAGCGTATTAAACTTATCAGCTATGTGGCGCAAAGGTCTAAAAAGCATTCCCGAGAAAAGTATGAATGTGAAAATATCTCCATACTCCCCAGCAGCAATGCCTGTAACATTTTGTAAGCCCCCAAACCATACAATTAAACCAATGCTAACTGCCCCTAGTAGTTCTGCAACCGCAAAGAATATAGAATTATACCAAACCGTTCGCAACCAAGCGTTTTGGTGTTTTTCGTTTATCTCTCTAAATTTTTCTTTTTCAATTTCTTCTCTATTGAATAATTGTACAATTTTCATCCCTGCAATACGCTCTTGCACAAAAGAATTTAAATTAGAAACTTGAGCTCGCACTTCTATGAAAGCAGATTTCATTGCTTTTTGAAACAAACGAGTTGCATAAAGTATAAGTGGTAAAATAGCAAATACAATAAGTGACAACTTCCAGTTCATTACCAACATAATTATGGCTACCACAAACATTTTTAGAAGGTCTGCAACAATAACAAAAAAGCCTTGACTAAAAATCTCACCAATACGTTGCATATCTGCAACTGCTCTGGTAACCAATATTCCTATAGAAGAGTTATCAAAGTAAGTCATTTTAAAACCCATTATCTTTTGGAACAGACGAATTCTAATGTCTTTTATAACAGATTCTCCAAGTAGATTAGCATAAAAAGTAAATAGTAATTGGCAAGTAACTTCACCTATCAATACTACTAACATAGCAATTACTAAAAATAAAAGTCGCTCAGGATTCCTATTGGTTATCGCATTATCAACGACATCTCCAATAATAAGTGGAGTAAAAACCGCAAAAGCTGAAAGTAAAATTGCAATTAGCGCTACACCATAAAATGTAAGTCTATAAGGTTTAGTATGTTGAAAAATTCGTCTGAATAAACCAAAATCAAACGCTTTTCCAATTTCTTTTTCTTGACTCATTTAATAATCTTTTCGGGATATAAAACCTTGGTTAAATATAATCCTTTTGCAGGTACAGATACTCCAGCTCTGCTCCTATCTTTACTTTTAATTATTTCTTTAATAGCTTCTGGAGCAATCTTTTTTAATCCAACTTCAAGTAGCGTTCCAACAATGGCCCTAACCATATTTCTTAAAAACCTGTCCGCAGTAATTGTAAAGACTAATTTGTCTTCCTTTATCTCCCACACTGCTTTTTTTAACTTACATAAATAGGTTTTTACATCTGTATGTGATTTAGAAAAACATTCGAAATCCTCATATTCCATTAAAATACTGGCAGCCTTGTTCATTCCAGAAATGTCTAAAGAAGCCCAAATATAATGTGCAGTGTCTATCTGAAAAGGGTTCTTTTCTTGCACTATCCAATATTCATAAGTTCGCTCGACAGCATCAAATCTGGCATGAGCATCATCTGAGACCTTAACTATAGATTTTACAGTAATATCAGAAGGTAAATAATTATTTAAGCGATGAGCTAAATCTGTAGGGTTTTCAATTTCTTTAAAATCAAAATGAGCAAACATATCTTTTGCATGAACTCCAGCATCTGTTCTGCCAGCACCCATCGTAACAATTTTAGTTCGCAAAAGCATTGTTAGTCCTTCTTCTAAAACCTGTTGTACCGTTATTGCATTAGGCTGGTTTTGCCAACCATGATATGCTTTTCCGAAATATGCGAATTGAATAAAATATCTCAAGGTAAACAGCTATTTGTAGCAGCGCAAAGATACTTGAATCGACCAGATGAAAAATGAGCTTAATTTTTTTTAGCATATTTTTAGCGTTATGACTAGAGTTCTATTGCTTTCCGACACACATGGGCATATGGATACTGACATTCTAAAGTATGCCAGACAGGCAGATGAAATTTGGCATGCAGGAGATATAGGAAGTCTTGAAGTAACAGATACGCTAAAAAGTATAAAACCAGTTCGTGGAGTTTATGGTAATATCGATAATCATGTCATTCAAAAAGAGTTTCCAGAACACAATCGTTTTTTTTGTGAAGGTGTAGATGTTTGGATAACACATATTGGCGGATATCCAACAAAATACAATACTCGAGTTCGCGAAGAGATTAAAAAAAACCCGCCTAAGCTATTTATTTGCGGGCACTCGCATATTCTTAAGGTAATGAATGATAAAAAACTTGGTGTATTACACATGAATCCTGGAGCTGTTGGAAAACATGGATTTCACCAAGTTAGAACAATGCTAAGATTTGTAATTGAAGGAGAAAAAATAAGTGATTTAGAAGTTATCGAACTTGGAAAAAGATGATCATGAAAAGTTTAAGTATACTTGCTCTATTTTTTGTTTTCTGCGGATGTCAAGCTCAAACTAAATTAACTAAAGATAAAGTAACAGTAGTAGTTTTAGGGACGGTGCAGGATGCTGGAAGCCCTCATATTGGTTGTAAAAAGGAATGCTGTTCAGAATTATTTTTAAATCCTGATGCAAATAGAAAAGTTGTATCCCTTGGGGTAATTGATAATGAAAATGATAAAACCTTTTTGTTTGAGGCCACACCAGATATGCCTTCTCAACTTAAGTTATTAAAAAATCATGCGAAGACAGAAACTGAAATGCCAAATGGCATCTTTTTAACTCACGCACATATTGGTCATTACACAGGGCTTATGTATTTAGGTAGGGAGGCATTAGGTTCAAAGAATCTACCTGTTTTTTCCATGCCTAAAATGAAAGCCTTTCTTAAAAATAACGGCCCTTGGAGTCAATTGGTAGATTTAGGTAATATTTCCATTAAGAACTTAGAACAGGATAAAGAAATTGAGTTAACAAACAATCTGGTTGTAACTCCCTTTTTAGTGCCCCATAGAGATGAGTTCTCAGAAACTGTGGGCTATAAAATTAAGGGTCCAAACAAGACTTTATTATTTATACCAGATATTGACAAATGGTCCAAATGGAAAAAGAATATTATTGAAGAAATTAAAACTGTAGATTATGCCTTTTTAGATGCCACGTTTTTTGATGGGGCAGAAATCAATAATCGCGATATATCTGAAATTCCACATCCATTTATAATAGAAAGCATGGCGCTTTTTAAAAGTATTCCTGAATCGGAAAAAGCAAAAATTTATTTTATCCACTTCAATCATACAAATCCAATTTTAAATAAAGAAAGTAAACAAGCCAAAAAGGTTTTAAAAGAAGGTTTTAGGATTGCACATTTTGGACAAACTATTGAGTTATAAATTCTCCTCTTTAAATTGTAAGACAATGTGTTTTCCTCGTCTAAAGAATCAAACAATTTTAAACAAAACATGAAAATACAAAATTTAAAATTTATTGCGCTTGCTTTCCTTTTCATTGTTGCCTCTTGTGCAGAAAAAACAAAGAAACCTGATGAAGAAATTAAAGCAATTTCTAAAATGGTAAAAGAGCCTGTTTACAATACAAACAACCCACAAAGTATTTTAGCCTCTATTGAGTATGCACATGGTGGTTGGGAAGATTTATGGTCGAAAAAGGACGTACAATACATCTATAACTACCACAGTCCTGATGCAAATAAAACTGATATTTCTACAGAACGTTATATTTTTAATTCTGAAGCTTCTTACGGTCATTACACCAAACATGAAATTAATGTAATGCCAGATGTTGAAGGTGAAGTAACACAAAGTTTTGATGGTAAAGAAACCATTGTTTTAGTTGATGGAACAATAACAGAGAATCAACAGGCAAATGTAGTTGGAGATTTTCTAAGAAAAGCAAATCACTTTTGGTTTGTAATGCCCTATAAGCTCAATGATAAAGGAACTATTACCACTTATATTGGGCAAGAAGAATTAAATGGTACAACTTACGACAAATTAAATGTAACATATGACCCTACTATAACAGGAAAAGAACAAAATGATACTTATATACTTTATGTAAATCCAGAAACAAAATTGATTGACCGTTTTTATTTCTCTCTCCCATTTATGGGTGTAAATGAACCGCTAATTATTGCGGATTATGAGTATAATGATGTTGAAGGGCAAATGATAGCTACCAAACGTATTTATTATATGCCAAGTGAAAACGGATATTCAGATTCACCCAATTTGGTACAAACACTAACGGATATTAGTTTTAATAACGGTTTTACTACTTCTAACATTACGTATTCTAGTAAATAAATTCTTTTTTAAAGCTACATTCTAAAGATTAAAAATGTAAAAACCCCGATGTTTCCATCGGGGTTTTACGCACTAATACTACTAAGATATTAGGTTTAACGCAAACGATCCACAGATTTTACAAGATCTTCATCCTTTTTGATAGCTCTGTTGGCCAGAACTAGAA
>CAYTRI010000171.1:0-5127 GCA_964440105.1 uncultured Flavobacteriaceae bacterium | reverse complement strand
CTACATTAACCGCCGTTCTAGACAATCCTGCGTTGGTAGGAAAAGATTGAAATAATGAACCAACAATATTTGAAGTTCCTAAAGCTCGCAATTCTTGGTTAGCATCTGTATGGTATTCGTTGCTCTTATCTTCAACTGCTTTTGCAATAGTCATTGCTTCTGCAAATGCAATAAACGCAAGTGCCATTGCTGTTGGAAAGGCTTTAATAATTAGATTGGTATCTACTTGAGGTAAAACAAAGCCTGGTAATCCTTTAGGAATTTGGCCAACTATATGAACATCGGTTTCATTAACCATAAAGAAATATATTCCTATAATTGATAGTATTACCACAACCATAGCAGCTGGAAGTTTTTTATGTAATTTCTTTAAACCTAAAATCACTATAATAGCTGCTATTCCAATAGACAAATCATAAAGATTAGTTTCTGAAATTTGGTTGAAAATTGCTTGCAGTGTTTTTAAAGTATTACTAGTAGTAATTTCTAAACCAAAAAAGTGTTTTAACTGGCTTATACCGATTACAAGAGCTGCAGCTGAAGTAAACCCCCCAACTACTGGTCTCGATAAAAAGTTAGATAAAAAACCTAACCGCATAAAGCCCATCACCAACTGAATAACTCCAACAAACAGTGCTAAGAATATAGCCATGCTAATGTAATCATTAATATTAGCCAATTTCATAGCTGCTAAGCTAGAGGCAACAATTAAGGAGTCTAGAGCAACGGGGCCCACGGCTAATTTTCTACTAGACCCAGTAAATACATAAATAAGGTTTGGAATTAGAGCAGCGTAAAGTCCGTATATTGGTGGTAAGCCAGCAATTAAAGCATAGGCCATTCCTTGGGGAATTAGCATAATTCCAACAGTAATTCCAGCAGAAAAATCACCTGCTAAATAGGCCATTTTATATTTGGGCAACCATTCTACTATTGGAAAAAAGCGCTTTAACATGTTTGCAAAGGTACTTGCTTATTAGTATATAAAATTGCTATACTATTAACGACTATTCTAAACTTAAAGGCATTTCCGTTAGCCTTTTTCCTGTCAAACGAAAAACTGCATTTGCAACAGCCGCGCCGATAGGTCCTAATGGTGGTTCACCTACTGCACCTGGCGTATCAGAGCCTTGAACGAATACAACGTTAATTTCTTTTGGTGCATGTTTCATCAGTGCCATTTGATAAGGTCCATAAATTGTAGGTGTTAATTCACCATTTTCAACCTCCATTTTTTCAAACATAGCTGCACTCATTCCCATGATAATTGCGCCTTCACATTGTGCTTTTACTTGATCCGGATTTACTACTAAACCAGGGTCCATTGCGCAAGTAACTTTATGCACTACTATTTTATTACCAACTATAGAAACCTCAGCAACTTGTGCGCATGGTGTGCCTGCATCTGTAGCAGCTGCAAAACCCATTGCTCTACCATTTATAATTTGGTCCGTGTAGCCAGAAGTTTTAGAAGCTGCTTTAATTACTTCCTTTAAACGCTTTCCCCTTTCATCACCTGAAACATGTGCTAAACGAAAGTCTACAGGGTTTTTACCCGCCCTTACTGCAAGCTCATCTATAAAACTCTCCCACGCAAAAGTGTTTGCTAATAGCCCCAAACTACGCCACCAACTGGTTGCAAAAGGCAAATCTACATGCCAAGAAACTGTTCTAATATTTGGTATAGCTCTGTAATGGCAAAACCCTCCCCTTATAGCACCTACATCTGTTCCTACTACGGTACTTATAAATCCAGGTAACATAGCAGAATCTATAGCCACATCTCCACTTGAAAAATCGTGCTGAATGAACTCAATATTACCTTCTACATCTAATTTTCCTTTTAGTTGATGATGTGTTGGTGGACGAAATAAATCATGTTGAAACTCTTCCTTTCTAGAAAAAAAATATTTTACTGGCTTGCTTACCGCTTTAGACATAACAGCTGCATGAACAGCATGTGGAGTATGTAAACGCCTTCCAAAACCACCGCCTAAAAAAGTTGGAATAATGTTTACATTTTCTTCATCTAAATTCAATCTATTAGCCACTTCTTTTCTGGTTAATGAGACCACTTGTGTTGAAATCTTTAAAGTAGCCTTATCATTTTCTACATAAGCCAAAACTCCATTAGGTTCCAATTGCGCATGTGCTCCAATAGGGCTTGTAAATTCCATAGAAATAACTTCATCATCGTCACCTAAATCATCCCCTTCTTTTTGAAGTAGAAAAGCATCACCTTTTCCCACTTTAATCATTTCTCGAATATCATTTGTCTGCCAGTTTTGGTCTACTTCCCAAGTAACATCAATAGCATCCTTAGCATTTTCTGCTTCTGTAAAAGAGTTTGCAACGACGCCTACAAAATCTTCTGCTTCTACTATTTTAACTACTCCGGGCATACCAGAAGCTTTTGTTATAGCTGCCCTTATAAATTTTGCCCCTATTTTATCTGGGCGAACAACAGCTCCATATAGCATATTTGGCATGTTAGCATCCATCCCAAAGATTGGGTCTCCATATACCTTGGCATCTAAATCTACCCTAGGGATTGGTTTTCCAATAAATTTATAGTCTTTAAATTCCTTTAAAACAGGTGTTTCTGGAACTTCCCATTCGGTAACTCCCTCGGCAATTTTAGCATAGGTTAATTTGTTTTCACCCACAGATATTACGCCGTTTGCTAATTTCATATCCTCATTATTCCAACCCAAAGTTTTAGAAGCTTGTATTTTAAGCATCTCACGCATTGTAGCAGCAAGCTCTCTAAGTGGTTGCCAAAGACTAGAAATAGAATTGCTTCCACCAGTTGCAAATTTATCCATATTGCCAGAAGCAGATGTGGCATGAACAACAGAAATTTGACTCATAGAAATCTCTAGTTCATCAGCAGCAATTTGAGCAAGTCCTGTAAAAGTACCTTGCCCCATTTCAACTTTTGGTGAATGTAACACCACTTTATTTTCTGAAGTAATTTCAAACCAAATCATAGGTTCCATTCCAGAACCCAAGTAAGCACCTTCTCCACTATCTACAGTTTCTAATATTTTTCTACGAATGGGATTTCTAAATAAGTAGGTACCTAACGCCAAAACACCAACAGTACCCATAGCTCCTCTAGCCAAAAACTTACGCCTAGATAATTTTTTCTTTTCAGCCATGACTTAAGGTTTTTCAGTTTCAGATGTTGCTTTCGAAGTATTTAATGCTGCTGCCCTATGTATTGCTTTTCGCATTCGATAATAGGTAGCGCAGCGGCATACATTTGTAATGTTTTTATCGATATCTTCATCAGTAGGCTTTGGCATTTTCCCCAATAATGCTGCACTTGCCATCATAAATCCTGGTTGACAATAACCACACTGAGGAACTATTTCTTCAATCCAAGCTTGTTGAACAGGATGAGGTTTATCTTTAGTTCCTAGGCCTTCTATCGTGGTAATACTCTTGCCCTCTGCAAATTTAACCGCATAGGAGCAAGAACGTACTGCTTCTCCATCTATGTGTAAAGTACATGCTCCACAAGCTGCCTTTCCGCAGCCAAATTTTGTCCCTTTTAAATCCAGAATATCCCTAATTATCCATAGTAATGGAGTGTTTTCATCAGTAATATCAATTGTATGTGACTGATTATTTACGTTTAATGAAATTTTCATTTAGTTCTTTTTATTTAGATGGAATACGATGTCCGTTTTCAAACCATTCCGTTACAGCTGCTATATAATCTTCCTTGGAAACTGGTGGTAATTCCCTAGGATTACCCTTCGCATCAATACCAGGTTCCCAAGCCCATAAAACCAATTCATGCTCCGTTAAATGATGAAATGTTTCTTCTGGTGTTCTACCTCCATTGCGTTTTGAGTCCATCATTGATTTTGCAATTTCAATTCTAGACAGCCCTTCCCAATACATAGAAGCAGGTGCTAAAGCCCAATCAGGAGCTCCGGGAACACCAGAGTAATTATTATTTTCAGATTGATGGCAAGTTGTACATTTTATAGCTTGAAAACCTACATTATCTTTTCCTCTTTTAATCCCAAAATAATGGGGATGGCTATCTTCTCCTTGTTTTGGGATATTATCGTTTGGATGACAATTCATACAACGTTGATGAGTCAATACATCCATCATTTTATTAAAAGCCCCGTCTGATGTATTGATGCCATTTCTTTCTGAAGGAATGATTTTATATTCAGAAGAAATATTTTTATTGGTCGTAGCCAGAAGCATTCCTGCTCCAGCAATAATTACTATCCCAACTAAAATTCTATTTTTCATGTCCTCAATTAAGTAGTTTTCAAGTTAGTTATTTTGAGTGATACTTAGTACTACAATCTAAAAATTCAATATGGTTTTGTAGTTTTAAAATATTACAAACTAATCAACCAATGCAAAGAAGAAAGTTTTTACAAAAAGGAAGTTTAGTTACAATTGCAACTGCCCTTGGGGCAGAGGTGGTTTTTGGGAAAAACTTATTTGAGGGTTATCTAGTGTTGGGTTTACAGAATCCTGACCCATTTAAACTATTTAAAAAGGACAGTCAAATGGTTTTGCTAAATGATAAGCCTTGGAACATGGAAGCCCAAGCACATTTGTTAGATGATAAGATTACGCCCAACAGGTTCATGTTTATTAGAAACAATGGTAAAATACCTGTTGATATTGATGCAACTAAATGGACAATTACTTTTGATGGGGAATCAATAAGGAAGAAAAAGTCTTACACATTACAAGAGTTAAAATCCAAATTCAAACAATACACCTATCAGCTAACCTTAGAATGTGGTGGGAACGGACGTAGTGAATTTGACCCTCCAGCAAAAGGCAATCAATGGACTGTAGGAGCAGTTGCATGTGCGGAATGGACTGGTGTTAGGTTAAAAGATATTCTAGCGGATGTAGGCTACAAAGATGATGCAATTTATATAGGATATCATGCAGCCGATACGCACTTAAGTGGCGACCCAACCAAAGAACCAATTTCTAGAGGTGTTCCAATTTCTAAAGCACTACAAGATGAAACACTACTGGCCTTTAAAATGAATGGAGAAGACATTCCTTTAGCACATGGCTATCCATTAAGATTGGTTGCTGGTGGTTGGCCGGCTTCTGCATCTGGCAAATGGT
>CAYTRI010000170.1:3933-5159 GCA_964440105.1 uncultured Flavobacteriaceae bacterium | reverse complement strand
TGTACCCATCTAGCAAATAATTCTCCATTTGGTTGCTCTGCAAAACCTCCAATATCAGAACCCACAAACGAATACCCACTCATACACATGCGTTGCATTTGCACATTAGCAATCCATAGATGTTCCCAAGTTGCAACATTATCACCAGTCCAAGTAGCGCAATAGCGTTGCGTACCTGAATATCCTGCTCTAGTTAATACAAATGGGCGTTGCGGAAAAGTAAACTTCTTAATTCCATCAAATGTGGCGCGAATCATTTGCATACCATATACATTATGCGCCTTTCTATGGCTACATGGATGACCATCATAATCATGGCGGACATCTAAATTTGCAGTTTTAGATGGCACTTCCATTACTGCTGGTTCATTCATATCATTCCACACACCATGTACACCAATATCTGCGATCATTTCTTTATATAATCCTGACCACCATTCTCGTACTTCTGGATTCGTAAAATCTGGAAATTTACATTCTCCTGGCCATACTTTTCCTTTAAAATGGGGACCATCTGCTCTACGGCAGAAGAAACCATTATCCATAGCCTGCTGATACACCCAATAATCACGATCAATTTTAATACCTGGATCAATCATGGTCACAGTTTTAAAACCATCTTGCTGCAGTTCTTCAACCATTTTTTTTGGATTTGGAAAACGTTGATTATCCCAAGTGAAACAACGAAAACCTTCCATGTAGTCAATATCTAAGTAAATAGCATCACATGGAATTTGTAATTCCCGAAATTTACCTGCTATATCTTTTACATTTTTCTCGGGATAGTAACTCCATTTAGACTGATGAAATCCAAGCGCCCAAAGCGGTGGTAGTTCTGGAACTCCAGTTAAACTTGTGTAAGCTTCAACTACCTGAGACATTTTTGGGCCATAGAAAAAATAATAATTCATCTCTCCCCCATCTGCCCAAAAACTTGTTGTATTTCTGCGTTCATGGGCAAAATCGAAATGAGTTCTAAATGAATTATCAAAGAAGATTCCATAAGCTATATCCTTATTTAACCCTACATAAAATGGAATAGACTTGTAAAGTGGTTCTTGATCTTTACCATAAGCATAAGAATCCGTTGCCCAGTTATTTACCCGCTTACCTTTTAAATTTGTATGCGAGGCTTTATCACCCATACCGTAATAGCTTTCGGCAGATTGGGTTACTTTACTCATTTTTACAATATTTCCGCCATAATCATAGCTTTCTTCCCAATG
>CAYTRI010000170.1:0-3833 GCA_964440105.1 uncultured Flavobacteriaceae bacterium | reverse complement strand
CCTCTTCTTTCAATTTCTGTATTGGTAATCATAGTTGTTTTTTTATCTAACTAACAAATGAAGAACATTAGTACGAGATTATGAAAAGATATTTTCAACAATAAAAGACTATAACGATATAGTAAGCTTTTTTTACTTAAAAATCTGTACACTCAGTGGTGGTAGTGTACATTTTATAGAATAATCTCGACCATGCATTGTTTTTTTAGTGGGCTTTATGGTTTTTTGACTTATACCACTTCCTCCATACTTTTTATCATCACTATTAAAGATTTGTTTCAATTGAGTTCCTTTTGATACTCCAATCTCATAACCCTCTCTTGGTACTGGGGTTAGATTACAAACAATGATTAAATCATTTTTAGCATCATGCCCCTTTCGCATATAAGTAAGTACCGAGTTTTCACCATCACCATAATCTATCCATTCAAATCCTTCTGGGCTAAATTGCTTTTCATGTAAAGCTGGATAATTTTTATAAACAGTGTTCAAATCTTTAATTACATTTTGAATACCTGAGTGAAAATCGTATTCGGTAAGGTGCCAATCTAGACTTTGTTGAAAATTCCATTCAGAAGTCTGTCCAAATTCGCCGCCCATAAAAATTAAATTCGTCCCTGGGTGAGTAAACATGTAACCAAACAACAATCTTAAATTGGCAAAACGTTGCCATTCATCACCTGGCATTCTGTATACTAAAGACTGTTTCCCATAAACTACCTCGTCATGAGAAAAAGGTAACATAAAGTTTTCAGTGAATGCATAGGTCATGCTAAAGGTTAAATCATTCTGGTGATGTTTTCTATAGACAGGTTCTTTCTTGAAATATTCTAAAGTATCGTGCATCCAGCCCATCATCCATTTCATTCCAAAACCAAGCCCTCCAAAATGAACAGGTTTAGAAACTCCAGAAAATGCAGTTGATTCTTCGGCAATGGTTTGTACCCCTTCAAAACTAGCATACACCTCTTGGTTCATCTCTCTTATAAAAGACATTGCCTCTAAATTCTCATTATTACCGTACATATTTGGTTCCCACTCCCCTTCTTCTCTAGAGTAATCCAGATAAAGCATAGATGCAACAGCATCTACACGTAATCCATCTACATGATATTGATCTAGCCAAAAAATAGCATTACTAATTAAAAATGCTCTTACCTCATTACGTCCATAATTAAAAATTAAACTTTTCCAATCTGGATGATATCCTCTTCTTCTGTCTGGATGCTCATAAAGATGAGAGCCATCAAAAAAGCCTAACCCATGAGCATCTTCTGGAAAATGAGATGGTACCCAATCTAAAATTACTCCTATACCAGCTTGGTGCAATTTATCAACCAAAAGTTTAAAATCTTCTGGTTTACCAAAACGGGAAGTAGGTGCAAAATAGCCTGTGAGTTGGTAACCCCAAGATGGGTCATAAGGGTATTCCATAATGGGCATAAATTCAATATGTGTAAACCCCATTTCTTTTACATAAGCAACCAATTCATCGGCCAATTCTACATAAGAAAGGAATTCATTATCCTTATTTCTTTTCCAAGATCCCAAATGCACTTCATATACCGAATAAGGTTTATCTAAAGCATTGTGTTTTACCCTAGAATCCATCCATTTTTTATCTTTCCAATTATAAGTAGCATCCCAAACAACAGATGCAGTTTTTGGCGGATGTTCACATAATCTAGCAAAAGGATCTGCTTTCTCTGTTACAATACCGTTATTATTAGATGCTATCTTGTATTTGTAAATATTTCCTTTTCCTACTCCAGGGATAAATCCTTCCCATATACCGCTTGAATCCCATCGAACGCTAAGTTGGTGTTCACCTTCATTCCAAAAATTAAAATCACCAACTACCGATACAGCTTTAGCAGATGGAGCCCAAACAGCAAAATAAGTGCCTTTTACACCATCAACTTCAATAGTATGAGAACCTAATTTTTCATATAAACGATAGTGTTTTCCACTTTTGAATAAGTCAATATCAAAATCCGTAAAAAGACTATGCGCAATAGTAGCTGCCATGTTATTAAATTAAGTGAATACAATAATACACATCTTTAAGAAAGATATCTCTAATTCATTGTTAGAATTACGTTATTCAATACTGGAATTAAAAAATGGAACGCTTTTTGATTCTGTAGTTCCAAGAGTTAAAATAAAAACCATTTCAATTCAAAATCAATACTTATGAAAAACATTAAAAGCATTCTAGGATCAGTACTAATCTTATTATTCATTTCTTGTGAAGGACCACAAGGTCCTCCTGGGTTTGATGGATTTAATGGACTAGATGGACTTGACGGGCTAGATGGAGTAAATATTCTAGGAAAAGTTTTAGAAGTTCAAGGCACATTCTCTGCTGAAAATGATTATACCATTTCATATGAATTCCCTGAAACAGTAGAGGTTTTTGAATCTGATGTTGTTCTTGTCTATCTTTTATTTGAGCAATTAGAAGACCCAGATGGCGGAGACCCAATTGATGTATGGAGACTCATGCCACAAACTCGAATTATTGACCAAGGTCTGTTGCAATATAACTATGATCATACTTTTTTTGATGTAAATATATTCTTAGAATCAGATTTTGATTTAACAACATTACCAGCAGGTGATACAGATGACCAAATTTTTAGGATTGCTATTGTACCCGCTGAATTTGGAATAGATAATGGTATAGATGTATCTAATCTTGAAGCTGTAATGAGAACTTTAAAAATAAATACAGATACTTTAGATACCTCGGTATTAAACTAAAATTAAAGTATACATATTATTTGAGCCCATTTCTATTTTGATTTGGGCTTTTTTGATTCTAATAAATGACTAATTTTGAAAGGAAACGATTCAAAAAACGTCTTATTAAAAAAAGATTAAATGGGGAAAAATATTGCTATAGTAATTCTTTTAATCCTTACCGGATGTAAAGGGATATCTCAAGAGGAAAAAAGTAAAGTTGAAAACCAAGAGAAAACTGTTTTTCCAGTAACAAAGACTGATGCGGAATGGAAAACGGAGCTAACAGACATAGAATACTATGTTCTAAGAAAAGCTGCAACAGAAAATTCCTTTAGCAGCGACCTATTAAATAACAAAGAAAAAGGCACATACGTCTGTGCAGGTTGTGCTACTCCACTTTTTAAAAGCGAAAACAAATTTAAATCAGGTACTGGCTGGCCTTCATTTGACCAAGAAATTGAAGGAAATGTTGCCTATGATGTAGACTACAAAATTGGATATGCTAGAACGGAGGAGCACTGTGCTACTTGTGGCGGACACCTAGGACATGTTTTTAATGATGGCCCAAGTGATACAACAGGTAAAAGACATTGTATTAATGGTGCAGCACTAGATTTTATCCCAGAACCTCAATGAAAAATTACGGAGTAGAAAAAACAGAAGCTGAGTGGAAAGAGGAGCTTACACCAGAAGAATATTTTGTTTTAAGACAGAAAGGTACCGAACGCCCTCACACAGGCGAGCTTAACTTACATTTTGAAAATGGAGACTACCATTGTAAGGCTTGTAAAGCGAAATTATTTGAAAGTGAACACAAGTTTGAAAGTGGTTGTGGCTGGCCTTCTTTTGATGAAGCTGTAGAAGGTGCTATTGAATATATAAGGGATACCACCCATGGCATGATTCGTACAGAAACTGTTTGTGCTAACTGTGGAGGACATTTAGGACATGTTTTTAACGATGGTCCCAGAGAAACTACTGGTCAGCGTTACTGTATAAATTCTGTAAGTATTGGTTTTAATTCTTCAGATAAAGACTAAATATTTCTACTATAACACTGTTTACTATTTGTGTTATACAAAACCTTA
>CAYTRI010000169.1:3043-5170 GCA_964440105.1 uncultured Flavobacteriaceae bacterium | reverse complement strand
AAAAAATATTACGCCTTAACTATCTTTTCTTGATGGTTAATAGATTCTTGGTGTATAGCCTTAAACATGCGCAATACAAATTCCTCGCTAAGTCCTTTGCTTTCCCCTTCTAATATCATAGCACCTAAAATCTGATTCCACCTGTTAGATTGCAAGACAGCTACATTCTTCTGTTTCTTTAATTGTCCAATATTATCAGAAATTTTCATTCGCTTACCAAGCGTTTCTATTAATTGGTTATCTACTACATCTATCTGAGCTCTTAGGTTACTCAATTTAGTAGTGTACTCTGCTTCTTCATCAGTCTCTTTTCTAATCTTTAAATCTTTCATAATCTGAACTAATGTATCTGGCGTTACTTGCTGAGCAGCATCACTCCAAGCATTGTCTGGGTCATAATGTGTTTCAATCATTAATCCATCAAAATTTAAATCCAAAGCAGTTTGCGAAACATCAAAAATCATATCTCTTTTACCTGTAATGTGCGAAGGATCATTAATTAATGGCAAATCTGGGAATCTATTTTGAAATTCAATTGCTAATTGCCACTCCGGAATATTACGGTACTTTGTCTTTTCATAAGTTGAAAAACCTCTATGAATTGCTCCTAATTTCTTAATTCCAGCGGTATGCAGACGTTCAATGCCACCTAACCATAAAGCCAAATCTGGATTTACTGGGTTCTTTACCAATACTATTTTGTCCGTTCCTTGTAAAGCATCTGCTAATTCTTGCATAATAAATGGACTAACAGTTGATCGTGCTCCAATCCACAATAAATCTACATCATGCTCCAAAGCGAGCTCTACATGAGCTCTATTTGCAACTTCAGTTGCGGTTTTCAACCCGGTTTCAGCCTTAACTTTCTGGAGCCACTTTAAACCTAAAGCTCCAACACCCTCAAAATTACCAGGGCGAGTTCTTGGCTTCCAGATTCCAGCTCTATAATAATTAACATCTGTGTCCTTTAACTCATGCGCAATACGCAATACCTGTTCCTCGGTTTCTGCACTACATGGCCCTGCTATTACTAGTGGATGATCTAAACCCATATCATCCAACCATGTTCTCATTTCTTTTGTATTCTCCATTACTTTTTGTTTAGTGGAATTCCTTTTAGTATTTGTTTTATTCTATTTGTGTTATTCATTTCTTCATACACACCTTCAAAATCATCGTCTTCAATCATTTTTTTAAATGATTCTAAGTTCAGAATGTATTCTTGTAAAGTCTCAATTACATTTTCTTTATTCTGCTCAAAAATTGGTGCCCACATTGCTGGGGAACTTTTTGCTAAACGTACGGTGCTTTCAAAACCACTTCCTGCCATGTCAAAAATATCACGCTCATTTTTTTCTTTTTCAATTACTGTCTTTCCTAACATAAAAGCACTAATGTGTGACAGGTGGGAGACATAAGCAATATGTTTATCATGGGCTTCAGCATTCATATACCTAATTCTCATTCCCATATCTTGAAAAAGCTTCAACGCCTTTTCTTGAAGTTTGAAAGCAGTTTTTTCTACTTCGCAAATAATATTCGTTTTGCCATTATACAGATTTTCAATTGCAGCTTCTGGCCCCGAAAATTCTGTACCAGCGATAGGATGACATGCTAGAAAATTTCTTCTTTTAGAATGATTTTCAACAGATTTACAAACCAATGATTTAGTCGAACCTGCATCAAAAACTACAGTATCTTCTCCAACGGCATCTAATATTTTTGGTAACTCATTGACCAAAACATCAACTGGAATAGCCACTAATACCATGTCTGCATCTGATAAACCATTATAATCTGATTTTTCATCAATCAATCCTAAAGCTAAAGCTTTATCCAAATGTTCGGGATTCGCATCAATTCCATAAATCTTAGTATCTGGATATAATCTTTTTAAATCCTTTGCAAAAGAACCTCCTATCAATCCAACACCAATTATTGCTACTTTCATATTTCTAGGTCTCGACTCCGCTCAACCTGACAGTTTAATTAAAACCTACTTATTGCTTCTTTGATTTTATCTTCACTTACACAAAGTGAAAATCGAATATAGCCTTCTCCATTACTTCCAAATATAGTTCCTGGAGCGATAAAAATATTTTTATCATACAACAGTTCGTCAATATA
>CAYTRI010000169.1:0-2943 GCA_964440105.1 uncultured Flavobacteriaceae bacterium | reverse complement strand
GTAGGGTTCTTTGTCAATACAAAACTGTACGGGTTATCATTTACTAATAAAATTTGCTGTGCTTTTGCAAAAGCTACTAATGCCTTTAGTTTTTCTTTAGAAGCCATTGCACCAGTAGGCATATGCGGATAACTAACCCACATTAGTTTTACTTTAGATAAATCTTGCTTTGCTAATTTTTCCAAATCTGGAAACCAATCATTCTCAGCATTTAAATCATAGTTTCTTGGAACAGCTTCTACTAGTTTAGTTACTGCAGCGTAGGTAGGATATCCAGGATTAGGTATTAAAACTTCATCTTCCTTGTTCAAAAAAGCCATGCTAATATGCATAATCCCTTCTTTGGAACCCATTAAGGGTAAAATTTCATTTGCTGGATTAACACTAACCTCATACTTTTCTTTGTAAAAAGAAGCAATTGCCTCTCTTAATTCTGGCAAACCTTGATAACTCTGATACTGACTTGCACCTGCATCTGTAACTGAATTCTTTAAGGCATCTAAAACAGCTTTTGATGGAGCTAAATCTGGACTACCAATACCCATATTTAGTATTGGTTTGCCATCTGCAATTAAACCTCTTACTTCTCTCAACTTTTTAGAGAAATAGTATTCCTGAACCGATTTAAGTCTTTCTGCTGTAATCATGACTTCAACGCATTTTTATACTCGCCCAAAACTCTAAAATCTTCAGACATAATTTTTAACAATGCTTTTCCTTTTTCAAAATCAGCATACTCATCAAAGGTTACATCCACAAAGAAGGCATATTTCCAAGGGGTTTCTATTACAGGTAAGGACTGTATCTTGGTTAAATTCATATTACAGTCGCTCATTACATTTAACACAGTAGCTAAACTTCCTCGTTTATGATCTGTAATAAACCTAAGTGAAGCTTTATTAATTTCTTCTAGCGGTAGTACTTTGTTCTCTTTTTTTAGAATTATAAATCGGGTGGCATTATTCTTTATAGTTTGAATCTCTGGTGCAATAATTTCTAAATCATATAAATCTGCAGCTACAATAGGAGCTATTGCTCCCACCGTTGACAAATCTTTATCTCGAATTCTCTTAGCAGTTTCGGCAGTATCTACATCTTCTACTAGTTTAATTTTTGGATGAGTCTTAAAAAACTCCTTGCACTGTAAAAGAGCCATTGGATGAGAGTGCACCTCCGTAATGTTTTCAATAGTTACTCCTTTTTTAACCATTAGGTTATGATGAATACTTAAATAGTGCTCACCAATAATATGGATGTTATTGTGATATATTAAATTATAATTTGGAATTATGCTACCTGCAATAGAATTCTCAATTGCCATTACCGCTTTATCTGCAGTCCCTTTAATTAAATGCTCGATAAGCTTATCGAAAGATAAACACTCAACCAAATCAATAGCATTACCAAAAAAGTCTTTAGCAACTTGATGGTGATTACTCCCTTTAATTCCTTGTATGGCTACTTTTAAATTCATTGCAAAAAAAAAGCCCTGATTTATATCAGGACTTTATAGTTTTTTATACTTAAATGTATACTAAAACAGTCCCGTATCTCTTTTAAAAAAGAAATAGAAATAAAAACCGCTCCAGAAATACGTCTTTGTCATTTTATTGTAATTCTCGGCTAAGATTAAGTATTCAATCGAGAAATCAAAGATAAGCGCTAAGTTTTTTGAATTTTTAGAATAATTGAAACATTCATTGAAAATAGATAGGGTTATTTGTGCTTTTATTATGAATATGAAAATTAATTTCTAACAAAAGAATATCTTATTTTTGAATTTAAACAAATTTGGATGTCTATAAAAGTTCAAAATATCATCAAAACATTTGGGAATCAAAAAGCATTAAATGATGTTTCATTTTCAATTGAAAAAGGTGAAATTGTTGGTTTTTTAGGCCCAAATGGGGCCGGAAAGTCAACCATGATGCGTGTTTTAACAACGTATCATAATGCAGATTCTGGCAATGCAGAAGTTAATGGATTTGATGTTGTAAAAGCTAAAATCGACGTACAGAAGAGCATAGGTTATTTACCCGAACATAACCCACTTTATTTAGAGATGTATGTAAAGGAATACCTAGCATTTAATGCCGATGTTTATAAAGTTCCAAAAAATCGAATACCAGAAGTTATTGATAAAACTGGGTTGACCTCAGAAGCTCATAAAAAAATTGGACAACTTTCTAAAGGATATCGTCAACGAGTTGGTTTAGCCTCTGCATTATTGCATAATCCAGAAGTACTCATATTAGATGAACCAACTACAGGTCTTGACCCCAATCAATTAATTGAAATACGGAAATTGATTCTTGAAATAGGTAAAGAAAAAACTATTCTGCTTTCTACACATGTTATGAAAGAAGTTGAAGCAGTCTGTGACCGAGTACTAATTATAAATAAAGGAGAATTAGTTGCCGATAAAAAGCTAGAAGATTTGCGTGAAGCAAAAGAGCAAGTTATTGAAGTAGAATTTGACTATCGTGTTGAAGAGGTATTATTAAATAAGCTTCCAAACGTTTCTTCAGTTAAAAATACAGGAGGATTCGTTTATGATATTACTTTTAATACTTTAAAAGATATGCGACCGGCAGTATTTGACTTTGCGCATGATAATGAGCTAAAAACATTACAGCTAAGCAGAAAGAATAAAAACTTGGAAAGTTTATTTACAGAGTTAACAAGTTAGTTCGCAGAGAACTATTAGTTGTTAGCTAAATCTATATTTTCAGCATCTGAGATTAATTCTACCGATGGTTTCTCAAACTTTTCATCAGTATCGCTAGAACTAAGTTTAAAAACAAAAAGTGCCAAAAGAAGAAAAACAAATAATAAACAAGACTTTCTCATCAGTAAAAATATTTATACCGCCAAGTTAACTTCGTATATCCTTCAGTATTTTATTTTTTCTATAAACTGCTTAAAAATATAGTTTAAGTGTTA
>CAYTRI010000168.1:0-5188 GCA_964440105.1 uncultured Flavobacteriaceae bacterium | reverse complement strand
CACACAAAGAACTACTGAAGCAAAGCGGGTATTATAGCGATTTATATGAGGCTCAATTCTTAGCTGAAGAGGTGGCTTAATTTATATTAAAGGAAATCACCCCTGTAGCAAACATCCACACAAATTGTAATACTGATAAAAACATATAACCTACACCAAAAAGGACGATAAAAACAAACCCTTTTAAGAGAAACTCTCCTTTCTTAACAGCATGGAGTCTTTTTAGAACATATATATTATAGGACAGCATAATAACTAACATTGAAATAGAACTATACATGTAAAGTTGAGGTATAAATACTACAATTAAAGAAGAAATAGGTATAGATATCAAGCTGTATTGCGCCTGTGTATACATGAAGCTAACTAAATGCTCAGAAAATAAGTATTTTTTTTCATTAAATGCCAATAGCCCTGCTAAGGATAAAATTGGTACTTGTAGGATAAAAAGAATATTATAAAAAGTTAGCATGAAATCAGTCAAAGCCTTATTGGTTTCAGCGTTATAAACTCCTGTGTTCATAATATCAAAATCAATGCCTTCTGGAAAAGCTCTTCTTATAAAAAACACTAGTATTCCAGTTAGTGTAATAGCAATGGCAATATAACTAATGGGATTCATGTATTTTTTTCGAGCACCAGATATAAAACTATCAATTACAACTTCTGGTTTAGTAAAAAGATGTCTAAATGTTTTAAATAATGTATTATCAAAATCAAAAACTTGATAAACGATATCTTGCCAAATATTTTTTATGGTTAATCGATTTCGAATAATTTTTCCTCCGCAACTTGGGCAGTAACTAAAATCTGACCGTAAGCTATTTTCACAAGTCTTACAAACCATTATTCCAAGTCTTTTTTAATCATTTCTGTTAATTCCTCTAAGCTTTTATAAAGCACGAATTCACCATTTTTGATATAGGAAATAAGACCCGTTTCTTCACTTACAACTAGGCAAAGTGCATCAGTTTTTTCAGTGATACCAACTGCAGCCCTGTGTCTTAGTCCAAAACGTAGAGGGATATTACGTCCATTAGAAACAGGTAAAATAACTCTAGTAGCAGTAATGTAGTTGTCTTGGATAACAGCTGCTCCATCATGCAACGGGCTATTTTTGTAAAAAATACTTTCAATTATAGGAGGCGTAATCTTTATATTCATTTGATCCCCAGATGATTTTACAAAATCTAAACTGTTATTGCGTTCTATCACTAGAATTGCACCAGTTTTACTAATTCCCATTTTTTCGCAAGCATTTAAAATGGCATCTACATTAGTTTCCGTAGGTAAACCTTCTTGGCGTAAGAATTTAAAATGTTTTACAAAGTTTCTTTTTGAAGCGAAATTGGTAGAACCAATCATTAAAAGAAATTTCCGAATCTCTTGTTGAAAAACAATTATTAGGGCAATTAAACCAATGTTCATAAAACCACCAACCACACTGCTAATCATCTTCATTTGTAGTAGTTCGGTTAGTTTCCATAGTGCCCAAACAATTACAATTCCAATAAAAATATTGATAGCAACGGTACCTCTAACTAATTTGTAGACATAATAGAGTAGAACAGCGACTAAAATAATGTCTATAAAATCTGTGATTTTAAAATCAAGAAAGTTTAGGAAATCCAAACGCTGTGTTTTTGTAAAATTAACAATTTTAAGAGAACTAATTATGAATTCTTAGCAGCTTGGAGTTCATTAAAAAGTGCGATGCACTCAATAGCTTCTTTTACATCATGAACTCTTAAGATATTCGCGCCATTATCTAGGGCTTGCATGTTTAAGGCTGTTGTTCCGTTTAGCGCTTCTTGCGGAGTTGTTTTAAGTGTTTTATAAATCATTGATTTTCTACTTAGTCCAACAAGAATTGGTAAATTGATGGATTTTAATAAATTAAGATTAGCGAGTAGACGGAAGTTTTGTTGAACTGTTTTTGCAAAACCAAAGCCAGGATCAAGAATAATATCATTTATTTTATGGACTCGTGCTTCATGTACTCTTTCAGAAAAATAGAATAGCACTTCTTTTAGCAAATCCTCATAAGTAGTCATTTGTTTCATGTTCTGGGGCGTACCTTTCATATGCATCATAATATATGGGACTTGATATTTAGCAATAGTAGGCATCATATTTTCATCTAGCTTCCCTGCGGAAATATCATTTATTAAGGCAGCTCCTCTATCTAAACATTCTGATGCTACTTTACCTTTAAATGTATCTATTGACAATACTACTGAAGGAATCTCTTTTAAAACTAGCTCAACAATTGGAACAATTCTTTTCACTTCTTCTTCCTCAGAAATGTTAGTAGCACCTGGTCTGGAGCTATATGCACCAGCATCGATAAAAGTTGCATCTTCTGCAAGCATTTTTTCTACTTGAAGCAGTATTTCAGACTCACTTTTATATTTACCGCCATCATAGAAAGAATCTGGAGTAAGATTTAGTACACCCATTACTTTGGGTTTAGATAAGTCAATTAGGCTTCCTTTGCAGTTTATAGTCATAAAATGTTAGGTTTGTTTATCTTTGACCACGTGCATTTGCACAGATAAAAGTCGAAATTTACGCAAATAAGCGCTTACATGCAGCAGACCTCTAAACAGTACGATGCGGTAATACATACGTGTAGAGAACTATTCCTTAAAAAAACAAAAGATTACGGGACCGCTTGGCGAATACTTAGGTTGCCATCTTTAACCGACCAAATCTTTATTAAGGCGCAGCGTATACGTGGTCTTCAGGAAAACTCGGAACGAAAAGTAGACGAAGGAGAACAATCAGAATTCATAGGAATTATTAATTATTCCATTATGGCTTTAATTCAGATTGATAAAGGCATTTCGGAACAGCCAGACTTAGATTTAGAAGAAGCTATTTCGCTTTATGATATTAAAGCTTCCCTAACCAAAAAGTTAATGGAAGATAAGAACCATGATTATGGTGAAGCTTGGAGAGAGATGCGTGTAAGTTCGTTAACGGATTTAATTTTGCAAAAACTACTCAGAGTAAAACAGATAGAAGACAATAAAGGCGAAACTTTGGTTAGTGAAGGAATAGATGCTAACTATCAAGATATTATTAATTATGCGGTCTTTGCATTAATTCATCTATCAGAGTAATGAAATATTTAGTTGGTTTTTCTAGAGTATTTGTTGGTGTTCTTTTTATTATCAGTGGATTAATAAAATTAAACGACCCTGTTGGGTTTTCCTTTAAGTTAGAAGAATACTTTAGCCAAGGAGTATTGGATTTACCTTTCTTGATGCCTTATGCATTAGCAATCTCAATAATAGTTGTGATAATTGAGGTTTTATTGGGAATACTATTATTGCTAGGCTATAAACCAAAGTTTACGATTTGGAGTCTTTTAGCAATGATTGTATTCTTTACTTTTCTAACCTTTTATTCTGCTTATTTTAATAAGGTAACGGATTGTGGTTGTTTTGGAGACGCAGTAAAGCTTACACCATGGGAATCTTTTACTAAAGACATTATTTTACTTGTATTAATTCTTGTTTTGGTAGTAGGAATAAAATACGTGAAACCTATTTTTAGTGCTGAGAAGAATGCAATTTTTACTTGGATTGCAACATTAGGTTGCATCGTTTTCTGTCATCATGTTTTAAACCATTTGCCTTCAAAAGACTTTAGACCTTATAAAATAGGGGCAAATATTACAGAAGGTATGAGTGTTCCAGATGATGCTCCAAAAGCATTATACGAATACGCTTGGCGATTTAAAGTTAATGGAGCAGATAAAATAGTAGTAACTAATGGCGATTATCCTAGTGTTGAAGGGGAATTTATAGATGTAGAAACTACAGAAATTCAGAAAGGATATGAGCCACCTATTCATGATTTTACCATAGAAAGGGATGGGGAAGATTTTACTTCTACATTTATGGAAGAAGAAAAATTGGTGATGGTAATTGCCTATGATTTGGCCAAGAGTAACCGAGAAAAATTTCAACTAGTTAAAAAAGTAACGGATAAAGCTATTTCTAAAGGATATAAAGTTATTGGTATGTCTGCTTCTGGGAATGATAGAGCTAGCATTCTTATCAAGGAGTATGGGCTTAATTTTGAGTTCTACTTTACAGACGAGACTACCCTAAAAACTATTGTACGTTCTAATCCTGCAGTTTTAGTTTTGGAAAAAGGTACCATAAAACAAAAAGCACATTATAATGATTTAGATAAGTTGGAGTTTAAAGAGCCAGAGAATGGGATTTACTTAAATTTAGAACTAAAGAAAAGTTTAGATAGTATAATGGTGCTAGATCAAAAGTACCGTTCTAACCATACACTGGAGACTTGGAAACTTCAAGAAAAATTAGATAGTTTAAACCTTAATTACATTGAAAATATTATTGCTAAAAAAGGATGCCCAGGTAAAAGTATGGTTGGGGATAAGACTGGTAATGCTGCTTGGTATGTGATTCAACATTCCAATAAAATAGATAAGTATATAGATGTTGTAAAAAAAGCTGCTGATAGCAATGAGATTCCATTTAGACTATATGCAATGATGTTAGATAGGCATTTAATGTATAATAACAAGCCACAAATCTATGGTACGCAAGGGTCATCCTATTTTATTGGAAGCCCCGATGAAATAAACTTTATTTGGCCTATTCAGAACCCTGATTCTGTAAATATTTTAAGAAAAGAAGTCTTTAATAGTACTATCGAAGAATATGGTAAAAACCTATTTGGAGATGATTTTGAATTTAAAAATCTTACGATTGAGCAAGTAGATAGTATAAAAAAGGGTTATAATTAATAAAACTTGAAACATAAAATTAAAAAAGCATGAGAGCCAAAATAGTTGCAGGAAACTGGAAAATGAATAAAACATTACAAGAAACAGAAGCCCTTTCTGCTGAACTGGCTGCAAAGTTGCCAGACACTGAAGCTGAAGTTATCGTTGCGCCAACATATATTAATCTTACAGCGGCGGTTAGGAGTCTAGAGAACTCTACTATTCAAGTTGCAGCACAGAACATGCATTTTGCTGCAAATGGAGCTTACACAGGGGAAATTTCTGCAGAAATGTTATTAGATATTGATGTAGATGTTGTTATTCTTGGTCACTCCGAAAGGCGTTCTCATTTTGGTGAAACGGACGAATTACTTGCTAAAAAGGTAAAAACTGCACTTGACAAAAACTTGCGTATTATTT
>CAYTRI010000167.1:0-5189 GCA_964440105.1 uncultured Flavobacteriaceae bacterium | reverse complement strand
GACATCAAAGAAATGATGAGAATATTGCAATTGTATTATCTGCAAGGCAACAAGCAACAGATACTTTAGAAGGTTTGCTACAAAACGCATCAGAAGGAATATTAGATAAGAATGCCCTGAACGATTTCAAGCAATATCAGAAGTCGGTGAGTTCTTCAATCGACTATTCAAAAGAATTTACGAAATTATCAAAACGATTAGAAGGGGTTTCCTTAATTGGAGATTATAGTTTAAAAACCAAAGACGAAGTACTTTCCGTGGGAGAGTTGATTTCTTGTAAGTTGATAGTTTCGTTATTGCAGGAAAGAGGAATTAATGCAGTGTTGATTGATGCTCGAGAATTACTGCAAACCGATAGCAATTTTGGAGATGCTCAAATAAACGAGAAGGTATCCAAAACAAAAGTTTTACGACGGTTTTCAAAGTTAGAACCCAATAGCGTTCCAATAATTACCGGTTTTATCGCTTCAAACGAAAAAGGGGAAACAACAACTTTGGGTCGTAATGGTAGTAATTATACTGCTGCTCTTTTCGCCAACTATTTAGATGCGGTTGAGGTATTAAATTACACCCATGTTGATGGAATTTTTACTGCGAATCCTGATTATGTGAATCAGGCAAAAATCATAGAAAATCTTTCTTATGCTGAGGCTAATGAATTGGCTAATTTTGGAGCAAAAGTATTGCATGCTAAAACCATTATTCCTTTAATAGAAAAGAATATTCCGTTACGTATTTTAAATACCTTTAATCCAGAATCT
The DNA here is from genome assembly GCA_964440105.1 of uncultured Flavobacteriaceae bacterium. Lineage (GTDB taxonomy): Bacteria > Bacteroidota > Bacteroidia > Flavobacteriales > Flavobacteriaceae > Croceitalea. Next base: position 4,428 of record CAYTRI010000167.1, on the reverse strand, counting down.
AAGGGAACCTTGATAAGTTCAAAAGTAAAGAAAGAAGGTATTAAGTCGCTATCGGTTATTGAAGATGTAGCCTTGATTAATCTTGAGGGTAGGGGACTTTTAGGTAAAGTCGGTATTGATGCTCGAATTTTTACAAGCCTTGGAAGACAAAATATTAATGTGAGTATCATTTCTCAGGGTTCTTCTGAACGGGGAATCGGTTTGGTGGTAGCTTCGGCAGATGCTAAGGCAGCAAAAAAGGCTTTGGATACCGAGTTTGCAACTGATTTTTCTGCTCAAGATGTAAATACAATTACCATAAAAAAGGATATTTCGGTCATTTCCATTGTGGGTCAAGATTTAAGTACGTTTCATCATCCATATAACGCATTGATTAAGAACGGTATCGTTCCGCTACTTTTTAATAATACCATTTCAGGGAAAAATATTAGTCTGGTTGTGGAGAATACAGTGTTGCACAAGGCATTAAATGTAATGCACGGACAGATATTTGGAGTTAGTAAACGGATTAACTTGGCCATTTTTGGTCATGGTACGGTTGGTGGTACTTTGATTGAGCAGATTTTAGAATCCCAAGAAAAAGTCCAACAAAGAAAAGGCTTAGACTTACGCATATTTTCAGTTGCTAATTCTAAAAAAGTTGTTCTTAATGCGCAGGGAATTCGATCAGATTGGAAAACTACACTTGAAAAGAACGGAATTGAGTATAATCTAAATGATGTAATTCAGTTTGCCAAAGACCATCATTTAGAAAATTTAATTGCCATAGATAATACGGCAAGCACGGGTTTTGTAAATCAATATTTTGATTTGATTTCATCAGGATTTGATTTGGTCTCTTCCAATAAAATAGCCAATACGTTAGATTTTGACTATTACCAATTGGTACGAGAAAATTTAGCCAAGTTTCAAAAACAGTACTTGTATGAAACAAATGTTGGTGCGGGCTTACCTTTAATTGATACCATAAAACTATTACATCTTTCAGGGGAGAATATCACACAAATTAAAGGTGTTTTCTCGGGTTCTCTAAGTTATATTTTCAACACCTTTTCTGAAAGTAATCAACCATTTTCTGAAGTTTTAAAGGTTGCAATGGATAATGGTTATACGGAGCCCGACCCAAGAGAAGATTTATCGGGTAATGATGTGGCGAGAAAATTATTGATTTTGGCCAGAGAATTGGAATTGCAGAATGAATTTTCTGATGTGGTGATTGATAATTTAATTCCTGATGAGTTACGCGAAATTAGTTTAGAAGGCTTTCTAGCTAAACCCGAGATTATAGATGAAAAGTTTGCTGCGATTAAAGAAAACCAAACACCAAATCATGTTTTACGTTATGTTGGAGATTTGCATGGCGATTTGCAAAAGCAAAAAGGAATTTTAGATGTAAAACTAGTATCCGTTCCAAAAGCGAGTGCACTTGGCCAGATTAGTGGAGCAGATTCAATTATTGAGATTTATACCGAATCTTATGGAGAAAACCCAATTGTAATTCAAGGGGCTGGGGCAGGAGCTGCAGTAACTGCTAGAGGAGTCTTTGGTGATGTTTTAAGAATAGCAGAGAAGTTGTAGGTAAATTAAAGACTCTAAACCTCAGATGAAAATAGATTTATACTGGTCTGTCATACTGAGCGCAGTCGAAGTATAAGTCAAACTAAATGTAAATAACCAATTTTAAAACAGATTCCCGCTTCCCTTCTACAAGCTCAGGGTAAACGTAGGAACAATAAGAAATGGAGAACAAAAAATTCGAAACCAACGCCATACGGACTCAAACAGAAAGAACACAATTCTTAGAACATTCCACTCCTTTGTATTTAACTTCAAGTTTTGTCTTTGAAGATGCGGAAGACATGCGTGCTTCTTTTGCCGAAGAAAAAGAACGGAACATCTATTCGCGTTATTCCAACCCTAATTCCAATGAGTTTGTTGATAAGGTGTGCCAGATGGAAGGTGCAGAAGCTGGCTTCGCTTTTGCTTCAGGGATGGCAGCTGTATTTTCGACTTTAGCCGCTTTGTTGGATAGTGGAGACCATATTCTTTCTGCAGGAAATATTTTTGGTTCTACACATTCGCTATTCAATAATTTCTTTCCTAAATGGAATATTTCGCACAGTTACTTTCCGATTGATGATTTTGATGCTATTGAAAAACTAATTACTCCAAACACGAAGCTGATTTACGCGGAATCACCAACAAACCCTGGAGTCGATATTTTAGATTTGGAAGAGCTTGGTAAAATTGCTAAAAAACACAATCTAATTTTAGTGATAGATAATTGTTTTGCTTCGCCTTATCTGCAACAACCGATTAAGTTTGGAGCAGATTTGGTGATTCATTCTGGCACAAAAATAATGGATGGTCAGGGTCGTGTTTTAGCTGGAATTACAGTTGGCAGTGTTGAATTAATCGATACTATTTATCGCTTTTCGCGTATAACAGGACCAGCGTTATCTCCCTTTAACGCTTGGGTAATATCTAAAAGTTTAGAAACATTAGCAATTCGGGTAGATAGGCATTGTGATAATGCCTTAAAACTAGCTCAGTTTCTTGAAACCCATGAAAAAGTGAATTGGGTAAAATATCCCTTTTTAAAATCGCACCCCCAATACCAGGTTGCTAAAAAACAAATGAAAGCAGGGGGCTGTGTGGTAGCTTTTGAAGTTAAGGGTGGGCTAGAAGCTGGTCAAAGATTTTTTGATTCTATAAAACTATTATCGCTATCTGCTAATTTGGGAGATTCTCGAAGCATTGTTACACATCCAGCATCTACAACGCACAGCAAACTAACTAAAGAAGAACGACTAGCATCAAATATTACTGATGGATTAATACGTGTTTCCGTAGGTCTTGAGCATAGTGATGATATTATTGGGGATGTTGGGCAGGCTTTAAACTGAATATATTTTGTCGAAATATAGCTTAACTTTAAGCTATGATAACAAAGTAAAAGTAGCGTAATGAAGAGTTTAAGAATACTTGTTTTCGCAAGTTTTTTTATTGGGTTTTTTTGTGTCCAATCTCAATCAAATTTAGCAATTGTAATTCCATTTACTCTTGAGGGCAATCACTTATTTATAAAAGCTAATGTCAATGGTTCAGAGAATCTTGATTTTATATTCGATACAGGACTTACTGTAACAACAATGAATGTAAAAACTGCTGAAAGGTTAAGCTTGTCAAATGACAAAATAATTCAAACGGGAGGTGCTTCAGGCAAGTTTAATGCCCAACTCTCAAAGAACAACAAATTAAATCTAGGAGCAATACAACTAGCAAAAGTAAATCTGGAAAAAGTTTCTTTACTGCATTTAGAACGAAAAATAGGCAGGAATATAGACGGTTTAATAGGTTTTGCTTTGCTTAAAAAATTTGTTGTTACGGTAAATTATAATAAATCACAGCTTGAATTATATCCAAATAAATCATTTAAATATGAAGGTGATGGACAGGTTTTTGATTTGATTACGGGTAAACTTTCATTTATAAAAGCACAAATTAGTATTGATGAAGGTAAATGGATTTCTGGTCAATTTGTTTTGGATACTGGTGCTGGATTAGACTTAGTTTTAGCTACTCCTTTTTCAACAGAAAATCAAGTTGCTAAGAAAATGGGCGATACATATTCTGTAGAGGCAGCATCTTACGGTGAAAAAAAGTCAACTATAGATGTGGCATGGTTAAATAAATTTAAAATAAAAAACTTCACCTTCAATAAAGTTCCAACAAGTATTTTTCGCACCCCAACAGGATTATTTTCAAGTAAACAAATTGCTGGAGTTATTGGTAATGGTCTACTTAAAAGATTTAATATAACTTTTGACTACAAGCGAAAAAAAAGCTATTGGGAGGTTAATGATAATTACTATAACGTCCCATTTACTGTATCATGCTCAGGATTAGAGTTGTCATTGGATAAGACGAAAAAAAAGGTAATTATTGAAAAGATTATTCCCGAATCTGTAGGTTATGAATCTGAATTAAAAGTTGGTGATGAAATACTCGAAATTGATGGAATAAAAGTGAAACTATCTTCTTTATTTCAATTAAGGAAACTTCTCAATCAAAATGGAAAAGAAATAAAGATAAAATATAAAAGGTATGATGAATTAAATGAACTACGACTTGAATTAAAAGCTTTAATTTAATTGTTTAGCTTTTTCAAATTTGGAGTAAATTATTTTAACTTAAATATGCAGTATTTTATAAATGCTACAGCCCACCCAGTTTTAACTAATTATAGTAAATTGACTTAAAAAGAATACTTGTCCGCGGGAATTTCAGATGGTATGGTACGTGTTTCGGTTGGTCTCGAACATAGTGATGATGTTATTGGGGATATTTCGCAGGCTTTAGGTTAATTTACTATCAACCATCATCAATTAAACCCTATTACTTTAAGCGCATCATGACTAACCTGTA
>CAYTRI010000166.1:0-5312 GCA_964440105.1 uncultured Flavobacteriaceae bacterium | reverse complement strand
TAACTGCAGTAGCAGAAGGAAACGCTACTATTACAGTAACTACTAATGATGGTAATTTCTCTTCCAATGCTACAGTAGTCGTTATAGATAATTGCTCAGATTCGGATGGGGATGGTGTTTGTGATTCTGATGATGTATGCCCAGGCGGTGATGATACTTTAGATATAGATGGTAATGGAATTCCAGATTTTTGTGATACTAATTCTTGTACGGAAGTTACAGTAAGTATTCTTTTTGATGATTATGCTAATGAAGTTTCTTGGGAATTGTTAAATGACACTGGAGTTTCAGTCCTTTCTGGGGGTGGATATACAAACGCTGATGATTTTACCACCATAAACGAAAGTATTTGTTTACCAGCAGGTTGTTATGACTTTGTAATTTATGACTCTTACGGCGATGGTATTTGTTGTGCATACGGCAATGGAAACTATTCTGTTACAGATACAGCTGGCACAGTATTAGCATCAGGTGGAAGTTATGAACGCTCAGAAACCACAAATTTTTGTGTAACTGGTTCAGTTAATGGTTCTAGACCAAGTCCTCTTGTTGCGGATATTGCATCAGTTTCGTCATTACAATTGTATCCAGTACCTGCAAATGATATTTTAAATATTGAATACTTCTTTGCTTCGGGTTCACAGAGCGTTACTGAACTAGCTGTTTTTGATTTAGCTGGTAGAGTTGTATTACAAAAAACGATACCACATAAAGAACTAAACAAAACAGTTAATGTTTTTGATCTTCCTGAAGGAATGTATATACTTGTTTTAAAACAGGGAGAAGAAACTTTGAATGAAAAATTCATAGTGAAACATTAACCGTTTATATATAAGCCATATCAAACCTCTGTTTAACCACAGAGGTTTTTTTGTATTATAAAAAAGCAAAAGATATTCCTGATAATTCTTTTCATGTTATTGGTTATTAGTTTACTTTTAAATCTTAATCATTCCCTTTTATGAAATTTAGGTTTGTATTGCTATGCTGTCTTTGCATTTCTCTTAGTAATGCCCAAGATTCACTTTTACTTAAAATCCAAGTAGCTAATTCCATCAATGAATTAAGGGATTTTGTTGCCATTCCCAATGATGCTTTAAATGCCGATGATATTGATGACAATATTTTTTGGCTAAAGAAAAAGTTTAACGCTAGAGGTTTTAATACAATGGAGTTAGAAACTGAGAACCTACCCTTATTTTTTGCGGCACTACCCATGGAAGAAAACAAGCCAACGGTTTTAATCTACATGCATTTTGATGGGCAATCTGTTGACCCAAGCAAATGGAATCAATCAAATCCATATGATGTAGTTCTGAAGAAACCAATAGCTGATGGTTACGAAACTGTTGCTTTTGATAGTATGGCAGATGATATTAATTATGACTGGCGTTTATTTGGACGTTCTACCTCTGATGATAAAGGGCCAATTGTAATGCTACTTAATACTATTGACTTACTTAAAAAAGAAGGTAAAAAACTTCCTTTTAATGTAAAGGTTATTCTAGATGGCGAAGAAGAAAAAAGCAGCAAACCTTTGCCTGCTGCTGTGAAAAAATATCGTGAATTATTAGAAGCAGATTTTTTAGTTATAGCAGACGGTCCGGTGCACACATCAGGTAAACCAACTGTGGTTTATGGGTGCCGGGGAATTACAACTCTTTCTTTAACCACCTATGGACCTATAAAACCCCAACATAGTGGGCATTATGGCAACTATGCTCCAAATCCTGGTTTTCAATTGGCGCAATTATTAGCTGCCATGAAAGATACTGAAGGGCGTGTAACAATAAAAGGCTATTATGATGGTATTACTTTAGATGAAACAGCTCAGAAAGTTTTAAAAAGTGTTCCAGATAGTAATACAGCTATTGCTGAAAAGTTACAATTTAAAACAGCTGAGAAAGTAGGTGATTTTTACCAAGAAGCACTACAATACCCTAGTTTAAACATTAGAGGCTTGGGTTCTGGATGGGTTGGTAAAGAAGCGCGCACAATTGTCCCTGCAACAGCAACTGCCGAATTAGATTTACGCCTAGTACCAGAATCTGATGGAAATCGATTAAAAAAATTGGTAAAAAACCATATTTCTGAACAAGGCTATTATTTGTTAGATCATATTCCAACAAAGGAAGAACGATTAGCCCATGATAAAATAGTCACTGTTTTAGAAGGTTCTGTTACCGATGCTTTTAGAACCGACTTAGATAATAATTATGGTGAGTTTTTAGTCAAGACTATGCAGCAAGCATTCAAGGAAGATGTAGTACAAATACGTATTATGGGAGGTACAGTACCTATTGCTCCTTTTATTAATGAGTTGCAAATTCCTGCTTTTATTGTTCCCATGGTAAACCCTGATAACAATCAACATAGCCCCAATGAGAATCTTAAAATTGGTCAATTGGCTTATGGTATAAAGGCTTTTTACAGTCTATTAAGTACTTCAATAAATTAAAAAGTTAGCTATTTATTCTTTTGCGACTATTTATAAAATTTAATAGCTCCTATTCTGAATGACAATTAAATTTTAGCCAATGGCTAATGTTATGAAAAAAGATAAAGTTCTAAAATACTGTAAAGAGGTAGTACAAAAAATACCGTCTGATTGGTTAAAATTAACCACACATCGTTTAGATATTTATGATGAAAGTTTAGCTAAAACACAATTCATAGAACAGTTTGAGAATCTGTATAATGATAACAATTCAGAGACATCAGCGCTTAAAGAATTACCTACTGCTTTCGATTATATACGATTAGGGCATCCTTTATCCTGTATTTTGGAATGGGTAATTGCTAAACTTTATGGTATAGCACCCGAAAATGTGATTAGCTTTTCTTCAAAGACGATGCCGATATTGGCAATTTTAAGAAAGAATTTATTAGCTAATAAAAAAACACAAATACTTCACACCGGGGAGCTTCCTTCCTTTTTAAATTCAGAACTACTCCGGAATGTTTATGGATATGCTTTTGAAACAAAAAGAGTTGGGAATATATCAGATATAGCTAATTTTAATGGCACTACCATTTTTGTCTCAGAAGAGAATGAATTTGATTCCATAAATCTAACTCCGAACATTGATTTTTACATCAATATTCACTCCGAGCTAGGTAGCATTTTATTAGCTAATGGCAATGAAAGTTATATTTCTGAAATTCAACATGTACGACGTAGAGAAAGTATAGCAATGACTCCTGCTAATTGTTATGCAGCCTTAAACCTTCTTTCAAAACAATCTGCTAAAATTCAAAAAATCAACCCTAAAGTTAAATTAGCTGTTTTAGACTCGATTACATCAATTACAAATACTACTACAAAACCAATTGTCGCTTCCAGTGGACTATCCATCCAATATGCAATTATGATGGGGCTAATTCACTATGCTCAAGAAAATCATGAAGGAAAAGCTATCAAATTTGTGGTCCCTCCAAATTGCTATGGAGGTACAAATGATCAAGCAAGACGTGTTGCTACATGCATCAATAATGTTGACATAGTAGATTTACCAGTAGATGGTGATAATGATATGGTTAAAAGCGTGCATAAGGTTTTAGATGACATTGCAAAGCAAGATGCAATTCCATTTATTATTGCTGAAATTCCGACAAATCCAAGGGTAGAGGTTCCAAATCTTATAAAACTTAAAGAAGCTCTAAATAAGGAGCGTAAAACACCATCGGGTACAACAGCAATTGACCCAGTATTTATATTAGACCAAACTTTCTGTCCTAACGTACACTTTTTAGGTGAAGGCAACATCCTTTCTTCGGTACGAGCAATATCATATGCGAGTGGTTCTAAATTCCCTAGTGGCGGAAAATGTACTGCTGGCTATTGCGTAGTAAATAAAAAAGCTAAAGCTTTAATAGAAAAAATAGAATTGCATCTCGCACTTTGTGATAATGAAGCAACAGGTTTACAATATGAAATATTGGCAAGTCAATTACCTTCAATGAATCAAAGAATTAAAGATGCCTATACAAACACTCGTGAATTCGTCGATTTTATTACAGCAACTTTACCGGAAGCAAAAATAAATTTTGTCTCAGAAAAGTTAGCAGCAGAAGGGTTTACACCATCGGTATTCTCGTTAGACCTTCCTACAAAAGGTAATTCTAGTGAAGAAAGAGAAGTTTATAAAAGAGCATTGAATCACAAATTGATTAATTTAATGATTTCGGAAATTCCTGAAGAAAGTAAATATTGTGTAAGTTATGGTCAATTAAAAGGGTGTTATTGGACAATACCTGCTACTTCAACGCAGGGTACAACTAAAGAAGATGACAAAGACTATATTGCACGCGTGGCTCTTTCTCCGGATATGAACCTAGAACTTCATAAAAAAGTTTTTCGAGATTTTATTGAAAATATTTAATTCTAAAAAATAAAAGTATCAAACCAATCCAAACCCATATTGTACCTAAAATAACTGAACCGATTCGATTGCAAGAATATGGCGTAGGTATTTTCGAAGCAACTGTGACAAAATCAGCATTAAAAAAAGTGTTAAAAAAGGAACATCTAACTGTAGATGGAGAGATAGCCACTTCTGCTACCTTAATTAAAGGAGGAGAGAAAATTTGCTTAGTCTCATCAGAAAAAGAATCTTCGAATAGAAAGTTAGATTTAAAACTCAAAGTTTTATTTGAAGATGATTACTTAGCAATTATTCATAAACCTGCTGGAATATTAGTTAGTGGGAATACCTTTAAAACTATTGCTAACGCCTTGCCACAAAATTTAAAAACCAGCAATCTCTCTGATGCTACTACGCCACAGCCAATACATCGACTAGATTTTGGGACTACGGGCCTTTTATTAGTGGGAAAAATGAACCGTAGTATTCGGGCTTTGAATAAGCTTTTTGAAAAACAAGAAATTCAAAAAACCTATTATGCAGTTACTATTGGTGAAATGAGATATTTTGGGAGAATAACCAGCCCTATAGACGATAAAGAAGCACAATCCAATTACACACTAAACGATTCAGTGTCTTCTGAAAGATTTGGCAAACTTAATTTAGTACAGCTAGAACCTAAAACGGGAAGAAGACATCAATTGCGTAAACATCTTTCTAGTATTGGAAATCCTATCTTAGGAGATATAGATTACGGAATTGAAAACCTAGTCTTAAAAGGTAAAGGATTGTATTTGCATGCTTATTCGTTAAAGTTTATACATCCATTTACTAATGAGCTAGTGCATGTAAAAGATGAACTTCCCGAAAAATTTAAAAAAATATTTACGCAACAAGAGTAGACAAAACCGTTTTAGCATGAGTAAGATAATTACATTTCTTTTACTA
>CAYTRI010000165.1:0-5401 GCA_964440105.1 uncultured Flavobacteriaceae bacterium | reverse complement strand
ATTTAGTTTCATCGTAATAGAACTTCTCTAACTGAGCTCTAAATTCATCTTGTTTGTCTTTATTTAAATAAATTGGTGGCATATCAGATTCAGAAATCATAGGTTCAAACTTGGTTTCTTTTGTCTGTTCATTATTAAAGTAATCCCATGCCTGTTCTAACAGTAACGGTTTAGTTAAAAAATCAATAATAGTCATGGCTTCAGCCTTTGCTCCTGCTACAACACCTTTGTGAGCAATTGGTGTTGCCATAGCAATCGCATTGCTCCAGTGATGACCTTGAAGACCAGGAATGTTCGAAGGAAAACGCATGGTCACCGTGGGTACTTTCCATGAAATATCACCAATATCATCAGAACCACCGCTAATAGGATCAAGAACAGGTAAGCCAAGTGGACTTAACTCAGTTGCTAAACCTTCTATCTTTTTAGAGCTTACTTCCGTCTGTACTGCTTTAGCTAAAGTTTGATCTGCCTCAGACCATTGAGGTAAACCAACTTGTTTAATATTTGCATACATGGTCTCCGCAATTACCTTATTAAAATGTCGTGGCCATGCAGCTCCCAATACTTTTGAAGTCATAGTGGTTCCTGTCATTAGTGCAGCTCCTTTGGCCATATCATTAGCTGTAGCGTACATTTCCATGATACCATCATATTTGATATCTCTAAAGTAAAACCAAATCGAAGCTTTAGATGGTACCACATTAGGTTGGTCGCCTGCATCCGTAAATATAGAATGTGAACGTCTTAATGGGTGTAAATGCTCACGTTTATAATTCCATCCAATATTCATAAGTTCAGCAGCATCTAAAGCACTGCGACCTCTCCATGGTGAACCTGCAGAGTGGGCAGCTTCACCTTCAAAAGAATATTCAACCGAAATTAAGCCAGTACCGCGAGCAGGGCCATAACTTACACTCAGGTTATTACTAACATGAGTGAAAATACACATGTCAATATCATCAAAAAGACCGTCACGAACATACCATGCTTTAGCAGCTACTAGTTCTTCAGCAATTCCGGGCCAAACTAAAAGAGTGCCACCAATATTTTCTCGCTCCATAATTTTCTTTACTGCTAAAACTGCAGAAATATTTAATGGAATTCCAGAATTGTGGCCTTCACCATGACCAGGTGCACCATCTACCATAGGTTTATGGTAAGCGACTCCAGGATATTGCGATGCTTTTGGGATACAATCTACATCACTACCAATGGCAATAGTGGGCCCTTCTCCATTACTCCATTCAGCAAACCATGCAGTTGGAATTCCAGAAATTGAGTTCTCAATTTTAAATCCGTTTTCCTCTAAAATACCAGTCAAATATTTGGAAGATTCTACTTCTTGAAAACCAAGCTCAGCAAAGCTGAATATTTTATCCACCATAACTTGTGCTTGCTTTTTATCAGCTTCTACTAAAGCGGCTACTTCAGTTTTAAGCTTAGCAATTTTTGATTTTGAAAAGGACTTTTGTCCAATAGCATTTACAACAAAAAATAGAAGTGCTATCGAAAGCAAATTTTTAAGAGTTCTCATTGGGTTGGTATTTAAATTAGCAACTTCAAGATACTAAATGAATTTTAATCTATAAGTCCTCACTTATGCTATCAACAATGTAAGTTGAAAACTGTTTTAAAACTCACTTAAAAAAACAAAGGGAAAGCTTTAAATTTGCATTTTCCATTTTGCAAAAGAACGCTACTGTATGATTCATTTCTTTGGAGACCAAGCAACAAAAGTTTTTGCCGTCCAAACTGCTCAAGAAATTACTACTGAAAACGAAAAAAAATTAAGCTGGTTGTTTGGCAACCAACCTAAAATAAACTTGGCGTCTATCGACGCCTTTTTTGTTGGCCCAAGGGCAGCGATGGTAACGCCTTGGAGCACCAATGCCACAGAAATTACCCAAAACATGGGTGTCGAAGGCATCATTAGAATAGAAGAGTTTAAAGCTGTTAATGAGAATGATACTAGTTTTGACCCGATGCTTTTTCAAAAGTATACAAGTTTAGGACAGGAGATTTATACCATTGAAGTAACTCCAGAACCTATTTTAGCAATAGAAGATATTGCAGCCTATAACAAACAAGAAGGTTTGGCATTAAGCGCTGATGAAGTTTCTTATTTAGAAAATTTAGCCGAAAATATAGGACGAAAACTTACCGATTCTGAAGTGTTTGGTTTTAGCCAAGTTAACTCCGAACACTGCCGTCACAAAATCTTTAATGGCACCTTTGTTATTGATGGTCAAGAAATGCCAAGTTCACTTTTTAAGTTGATTAAAAAGACCTCAGCTGAATATCCTAATGATATCGTTTCTGCATACAAAGACAACGTTGCCTTTGTAAAAGGACCAAGAGTGGTTCAATTTGCTCCAAAAACTGCTGACAAACCAGATTTTTACCAGGAAGAGGAATTCAATTCCGTACTTTCCCTAAAAGCAGAAACTCATAATTTTCCGACTACAGTTGAGCCTTTTAATGGGGCTGCAACGGGTTCAGGTGGAGAAATTAGAGATAGATTGGCAGGTGGTAAAGGTTCTTTGCCATTGGCGGGAACAGCCGTTTACATGACAGCTTATTCTAGACTTGAAGAAGGCAAAAGAGAATGGGAGTCTGCTTTTCCTGCTCGTCCATGGTTGTACCAAACTCCTATGGATATTTTAATAAAAGCTTCAAACGGAGCATCTGACTTTGGAAACAAGTTTGGACAACCGCTAATTGTAGGTTCAGTGCTCACTTTTGAACATATGGAAAAAGTCACCCTGAGCGCAGTCGAAGGGCAAGACGTTTCGACTCCGTTCAACGTGACAAAACGATTAGGTTACGACAAAGTAATCATGCAAGCTGGAGGTATTGGTTACGGAAAAGCAGAACAAGCATTAAAAGATACCCCTAAGAAAGATGATAAAATTGTAATTCTCGGTGGCGATAACTATCGCATTGGCATGGGTGGTGCTGCTGTTTCAAGTGCTGATACTGGTGAATTTGAGTCTGCTATTGAATTAAATGCCATTCAACGTTCTAATCCTGAAATGCAAAAGCGTGCCGCTAATGCTATTCGCGGAATGGTAGAAAGTCACGATAACCCTATTGTTTCAATACATGACCATGGTGCTGGAGGACACTTAAATTGTCTTTCAGAATTGGTTGAAGATACCGGAGGTCATATAAATTTAGACAAGTTACCTGTGGGCGACCCTACCCTATCCGCCAAAGAAATTATTGGAAATGAAAGCCAAGAACGCATGGGTCTGGTGATTAGTCCAAAAGATACTTCTTTACTAAAACGTATTGCGGACCGCGAACGTTCTCCAATATATGAAGTAGGTGATGTAACTGGCAAACACCGATTTACTTTTGAATCGGCAAAAAATGGAGATAAACCAATGGATTTAGCCCTTTCCGATATGTTTGGAAGTTCGCCTAAAACTATCATGAAAGATTCGACGATTGAAGCCCAATATAAAGATGCGGAATACTCACTTGAGCATTTTCATAAATATCTGGAACAAGTACTCCAATTAGAAGCTGTAGCCTGTAAAGATTGGCTTACGAATAAAGTTGACCGATGTGTAGGTGGTAAAGTTGCCAAACAACAATGTGCAGGTCCACTTCAACTTCCTTTGAACAATGTTGGTGTAATGGCGCTAGATTTTAAAGGGAAAGAGGGCATTGCCACAAGTATTGGTCACTCCCCTGTTTCAGGTTTAATTGACCCAGTAGCTGGAAGTAGAAATAGTATTGCTGAAGCACTTACCAATTTGGTTTGGGCGCCTTTAAAAGATGGATTGAAATCCGTGTCACTTTCTGCGAATTGGATGTGGCCCTGTAAAAACGAAGGTGAAGATGCTCGCCTATATAAAGCTGTAGAAGCCATATCCGAATTCAGTATTGCTTTAGGTATTAATGTGCCTACAGGAAAGGATTCCTTATCCATGAAGCAGAAATATAAAGACCAAGAGGTAATTGCTCCGGGTACTGTAGTAATTTCTGCAGCAGCAAATTGCAATGATATCACCAAAGTGGTAGAGCCTGTTTTCCAAAAAAATGAGGGTTCAATTTATTATGTAAATCTATCTAAAGATGATTTTAAACTAGGTGGTTCTTCTTTTGGGCAGACTTTAAATAGTATTGGTAGTGAGGCACCAAGTATTACTGATGCAACTTATTTTAAGTCCGCTTTTAACACCTTGCAACAATTGATTGTTGATGGGCATATTGTAGCCGGTCATGATATAGGTTCTGGAGGATTAATCACAACTTTATTAGAGTTATGCTTTGCAGATACTAGTTTAGGAGCTGAATTAGATTTGACTTCGTTAGGTGAACAAGACACTATCAAAGTATTATTTTCAGAAAATATTGGTGTAGTTATTCAAACTAAAGATGCTGCTGCAGAAGCTATAATGAAAGAAGCAGGATTAGATTTTTACAACCTAGGAAATGTAATTCCAAAAGGAGAATTACAACTAAAAAACCATGGTGTTGAAGTTGGTTTAAATGTGGCTTCTTTAAGAGATACTTGGTTTAAAACCTCATATCTACTAGATAATAAGCAAACAGCTAATGGTTTAGCCAAAAATCGTTTCGATAATTATAAAGAGCAGCCGCTTCAATACATTTTCCCTAAAGTATACACTCAGATTAACTCCTTCCCCTTGGGGGAAGGCCGGGATGGGGCTCCCAAAGCTGCTATTCTACGTGAAAAAGGCAGTAACTCAGAACGTGAAATGGCTAATGCTATGTATTTAGCTGGTTTTGACGTGAAAGATGTGCACATGACCGATATAATATCTGGTCGTGAAACCTTAGAAGGAATTCAGTTTTTAGGTGCTGTAGGTGGCTTTTCTAATTCTGATGTTCTTGGTAGCGCAAAAGGTTGGGCAGGTGCTATTAAATATAATGAACGCGCTAATAAAGTAATTAATGATTTCTTTGCGAGACTAGATACATTATCTGTTGGTATTTGCAACGGTTGTCAGTTATTTATGGAGTTAGATTTAATAAATCCAGAGCATGAATCTCATGGTAAAATGACCTACAATGATTCTGGCAAGCACGAGAGTAACTTTACATCAGTAAAAATTCAGAAGAATAATTCTGTTATGCTTTCTTCTTTAGAAGGAACTACCCTAGGGGTTTGGATATCGCACGGTGAAGGAAAATTCAGTTTGCCATATACTGAAGAACAGTATGATATTGTAGCTAAATATGGCTATGAGAGTTATCCAGCAAACCCGAATGGTTCTGATTTTAATACAGCTATGCTTTGTGATAAAACAGGAAGACATTTAGTAACTATGCCGCATATGGAGCGTTCTATTTTTCCTTGGAACTGGGCTCATTATCCAAAAGAGAGAGCAAATGATAAAGTATCTCCTTGGTTAGAAGCTTTTGT
>CAYTRI010000164.1:0-5507 GCA_964440105.1 uncultured Flavobacteriaceae bacterium | reverse complement strand
AGGCTTTACTTCATCATCTGACATTTGAAAATTGATAACATCACTTAAGCCTTTGTTAGCAAAAACATCAGGAGAAGCTAGTTTAGAATCTCCTTTTACATTGTCAAAAGCATCAAAAAACAATTCTAAATAAGTATCATCACTACTTTTAGAAGCTTCATCAGCATCAGCAATTGCTTTGTTGAAAATTGGGCTCTTGGTATTATTTGCTAAACCTTTTAAAATATCTTTTACAGAAATCTGAAGGGTTACATTAATACCCCCTTTAAGGTCTAGCCCTTTATTTAATTCTCTTTTCTTTGCGTCATCATAATTGGTATATCCTAAAACTGGATTAGCTCCAATAGAATCTAAATAAGAAGCTTCTACCGCTTCTCTTTTCCCCACATAATCTTCTTCCGCTTCAGAAATCTGATTTACCGCATAAGTCTCGGCATCACCTTCAATTTTGCTAGTGATAAAAGTGTATGATAATTGATAGATGCTCACCAAACCAAAAAGGAATGCGAAAAGCTTTATAAGTCCTTTATTCTGCATTGATTACGTAATTTTTATAAACAGCGTGCAAATATATCATTTCAAATAGGATTTGCCAATAGAATTCTATTAATTATAGTTGAGTTATGTAGAATGAAAAATGCCATTTCTAACCTTACAGGTCTAAAATGGCATTCTCAATTTTTATAATTAGGGTTTTATTACAACTGTAATAAGCCATTAGTTTTTGTTACTCCTTCAGCACTTTCTTGCATCTTAGCTTTCTCGGCATCACTCAATTCTATTTCTACAATTTTTTCAATACCATTCTTCCCTAAAATTACTGGAACACCAATACAAATATCATTTAAGCCGTATTCTCCCTCTAAAAAGGTAGAACATGGAAACATTTTCTTTTGGTCACAAGCTATTGCCTGTACTAAACCAGAAACAGCAGCACCTGGGGCATACCAAGCGCTTGTTCCTAGAAGACCTGTTAATGTAGCTCCACCAACTTTAGTTTCTTGAACTACATAATCTAGTTTTTCTTTTGACAAAAATTCTGAAGCTTTAACACTATTACGTGTTGCATGGTTAATTAGAGGAACCATACCTTTATCACTATGGCCGCCAATTACCATTCCATCAACATCAGAAATTGGTGCTTCTAAGGCTTCTGCTAGACGATATTTAAAACGTGCACTATCTAAAGCACCCCCCATACCAATAATCTTATGCTTTGGAAGATTTGTAGTCTTATGAACCAGATATGTCATCGTGTCCATAGGATTACTAACTACTATTAAAGTTACATTAGGCGAATGCTCAATTAAACTTTTAGAAACCGATTTTACAATGCCAGCATTAATACCAATTAATTCTTCACGTGTCATTCCTGGTTTTCTTGGAATACCAGAAGTGATTACTGCAATATCACTATTAGCAGTTTTAGAATAATCACTTGTACTACCAGTGATTTTAGTATCAAATCCATTTAAAGAAGCTGTTTGCATTAAATCCATGGCTTTACCTTCAGCATAACCTTCTTTAATGTCTAATAATACTACTTCTGATGCAAAATTTTTAATAGCTATGTACTCGGCACAACTTGCGCCAACTGCTCCAGCTCCAACAACGGTAACTTTCATTTGTCTTTTTTTATAAATTTTAAAATAAACTTCAAAAATAGCGAATTTTTAAGCCATAGTTTTATGAAATAGCTCATATTTCGCAAAGATAACTTTACTCAAAAAAGTTGTCAAATGTTAAAAAATAGTGGTGTTTAACGAAGAAATCGTTATAAAGTGGCAATTCAACGAATTTTTACAATACCAACTTCTAAGTTCTCGTTCTAATAGTCCCAAATTAAATTATAACCTACTTAATCATGAAAAAGTTCTTTTCATTATTGGCCCTTGTGGTCATCATTGCTATGAGCAATTGTTCAGAA
The DNA here is from genome assembly GCA_964440105.1 of uncultured Flavobacteriaceae bacterium. Classification (GTDB taxonomy): domain Bacteria; phylum Bacteroidota; class Bacteroidia; order Flavobacteriales; family Flavobacteriaceae; genus Croceitalea. The sequence continues at coordinate 3,580 of CAYTRI010000164.1, read as the reverse complement.
ATTCCACAAAACAACGACCCCATTTTAGGAGTTTGGTCTAAATCAGAAATTGCATCGCAAGATGGAGAAAACAGAGATGAAGTTCGAGAAGAATGGATTTTCAACGATGCTTACCTAGGCAGGTATCATAGTTATTCCAATAATGATTTAGAGTTTTACACCGATTTTAGTTGGAGTTTAGAAGATGAAACTTATACTATCATCTATTCTGGTACAGATAAACCAAACGTAGAGGTAAACTTAGAAGAGGCTGCTAAACCAGAACTCTTAGCTCTTGAAAACGGAACTGTTTTTGCCGTTAGAGAATAATTTAGACACTAAATGCGAATGAAGGAAAAAACCCGTAGTTTAATTACTACGGGTTTTTCTACTATGATATGTCTAATGCGTTCTTCTTATCTAAAACCAAAGTTTATTCCTGCAGTAACAGTATTAAACTCTGCAATAGTATAATCTACATTTAGTCTAAAGAAACCTAGTTTAAGTTTTGTTCCGATATTAGCAGTTACACCACTTACTTCTCTCTTAATAGAAAAAGGGTCTGTTACAGATTCTTGGAATACTCCAAAACCAGCTTCATAAGTTCCTAAAACATCCGTTGTAGATGTTCCAGTTATATACCCGACACCACCATAAAAATTAATGATAGGTAATTTAGTAGAAGCTACCGCTGCTAGAGTCCAAGTTGAAAAGGTAGTTTCTATTCGTTGATTTTCTCCTGCAAAAAGTTGTTGATCTGTAAAATCATAAGAAGCATCTAATTTTGTGTATCCTATAACAGCAGATAAACCAACAGGAATAATCTTATCAGCAGGAAGTATTTTACTAAAATCGTACTGTAAACCTGCACCTATAAGCCCAAACTCTACATTTTCATCAAAATTAATATTAGGTAAAAATCGTGCTTTTACCTCAAGACCTTTTACTAAACCAACACTCGCTTGCACAAAAGCAGAGGGAACAAAATTTAATCCTTCCGAAGCTAAACCAGATGGAAGCGTAAATTCTTGATTTTGTGTAACTCCCGGAGTTACTTCGCCTTCCACAAAAACTCGTACTCCTTCAATATCTCCAAGAACTGAAGAAACTACTTGTGTATCTGTTCTTGCATCACTACCACCTACAAGTTGTAGGTTCGTGTAGTCACTTTCATCAAATAGGAAAGTTTTTTTATCTTCTTTATTCTTGAAGCCAGTAATATTACCAACTATTGAAATTTCAAATCCACCTAAAGGTTTTGCATCCGCAGTGTTATACCATCCATTTGCCATACTATAAATAGCAGCGTCGGACATTGGTCCAAAATAATCGTTTGTAAAACGCTCTGCATCTTCAACACCTGCAGCAAAAATTTCACTAAAATCGGATTGCGCTGTTACCCCAATAGAGAAACAGGCCATGATAATAAAAAGAGCTATTTTCTTCATTTTGTAAGAATTTGTCCCAAAACTAAAAAACTCGCCCTGTAGGAGCGAGTTTTTGTTGTGAACTGCGGTTATCTATACGTCAATGTTCGCATAAACGGCATTTTTCTCAATAAATTCCCTTCTTGGAGGTACCTCATCACCCATTAACATAGAAAAAATACGATCTGTTTCGGTAGCATTTGTAATGGTTACTTGCCTTAGTGTTCTAAACTCAGGATTCATGGTAGTATCCCATAATTGCTCTGCGTTCATCTCTCCTAAACCCTTATAACGCTGAATACCAGCAGCGCCGCCCATTGATTCCACAATTTCATCTCTGTCTGCATCTGACCAAGCATAGCGCTTTTTAGCACCTTTTTTAACCAAATATAAAGGTGGTGTAGCAATATAAACATGCCCACCCTCTATCAATTCGCGCATGTAGCGGAAAAAGAAGGTTAAAATTAAAGTTTCAATATGGCTACCATCTACATCCGCATCACACATGATTACTACTTTGTGGTAACGTAGCTTTTCAAGATTTAAAGCTTTGCTATCTTCTTCTGTTCCGATGGTTACACCAAGAGCAGTATATATATTCTTAATCTCTTCGTTTTCAAAAACACGGTGCTGCATTGCTTTCTCAACATTAAGAATCTTACCTCTTAATGGAAGAATGGCTTGAAACATTCTATCACGTCCCTGCTTTGCAGTTCCACCTGCCGAATCACCCTCAACTAAAAACACCTCGCAATTTTCAGGGTTTTGGTCAGAGCAATCAGATAATTTTCCAGGTAAGCCGCCAACACTCATTACCGTTTTACGCTGAACCATTTCACGAGCCTTAGTAGCTGCATGTCTAGCTTGCGCTGCAAGTATTACCTTTTGAACAATAACCTTGGCATCGTCCGGATGTTCTTCTAGGTAATTCGTAAGCATTTCTGATACTGCTTGACTTACAGCTGAAGAAACCTCTCGGTTACCTAGTTTTGTTTTTGTTTGACCTTCAAACTGAGGTTCTGCAACTTTAACAGAAACAATAGCTGTTAAACCTTCTCTAAAGTCATCTCCCTGAATTTCAAATTTTAGCTTATCCAGCATTCCTGAAGAGTCAGCATACTTCTTTAAGGTACTTGTTAGTCCTCTTCTAAAACCTGAAAGGTGTGTACCACCTTCGTGAGTATTAATATTATTTACGTAAGAATGTAAATTTTCTGAATAGCCGTTATTATAAATCATTGCTACTTCAACAGGGGTTCCATTTTTCTCCCCTTCCATAGAAATAACATTTTGTATCAATGGCTCACGCGTTGCATCTAAAAACTTAACAAACTCTTTTAAACCTTCATCAGAATAAAAAACTTCTGAAACAAATTCTCCTTTTTCGTCTTTTTGGCGCTTATCGGTTATAGAAATTGTAACTCCCTTATTTAAAAAAGAAAGCTCACGCATTCTATTTGAAAGTGTTTCGTAACTATATTCTATAGTTTGAGTGAAAATGGTAGTATCTGGCAAAAAGGTTACTTCTGTACCTCTATCTTCTTCTTTACATTCTCCTATTGTTTTTACTGGATACATGGCTTTACCACGCTCATACTCTTGTTGCCATATTTTACCCTCTTTAAAAACAGTTGCTTTTAAATGGCTAGATAATGCATTCACACAAGAAACACCAACACCGTGTAGACCACCAGATACTTTATAAGAATCTTTATCGAACTTACCTCCAGCTCCAATTTTAGTCATTACAACTTGAAGCGCGGAAACACCTTCTTTTTTGTGTATTCCCACAGGAATACCCCTACCATTATCTCTAGTTGTTATAGAATTATCTTCATTAATGATAACGCTTATAGTATCGCAATGACCACCCATTGCTTCATCAATGGAGTTATCTACTACTTCATAAACCAAATGATGTAGTCCTCTTGTGCCAACATCACCAATATACATTGAGGGGCGCATACGCACATGTTCCATACCCTCTAAAGCCTGAATACTGTCTGCAGAATAGTCTTTCATAGGAGCATCTTCTTTCTGCCCAGAATCGCTATTTTTTTTGATTTCTTCGTCTTCGTTTTTAGCTTCTTCGCTCATAGTTTTATGACTAAATTATTTTGCGTTTTTCAAATCTTACAAATATAACCAATACCCAGTAGAATTAGGGGTTTGTG
>CAYTRI010000163.1:3331-5523 GCA_964440105.1 uncultured Flavobacteriaceae bacterium | reverse complement strand
GGATTAGGAATGTCCATGCGTTGCACAAAACGTTTTGTTACCTCACCACCTGCGGTGTAAGTCAAAAACTCTAACTCATCTAAATACTCTGTTACCTTTTCTTCATTTTGAGACCTATTAATAACCCCAATCAAAACTGTTTTTTCGTATTCTATGGATTTCTTCTCTAGCATAAATTTAGTATACAATTTTAGGGCAAGCCCGTGAAGCGTTGGTTGAAAACTGATTTTTGGTTTATGACCCCGCTTTTAAATAATTTAAGCTCGATTATCGAGTAAAGTGCAAAGCTAAACAATGTTTACAATAGGATTTTTGTATTTTCATTTTCTTACCAACCTAAATTTAATTTATGGCAAAGAAGTTTTTTGTTGAAAGAGACGAAGTATCTAAGGATGGATTTCGATATAGAGGGCTAACAAGTACTAGATTAGAAAATTTGACAGATGCTATTTTTGGTTTTGCCATTACCTTATTAGTAATAGCATCGCAGGTGCCTAAAACATATGTGGAGTTACAAGCATCTATGTATGGCTTTATTGGTTTTATCTTTTGTATTATGTTGTTGTTAGGTCTATGGAATAACCATAATAGTTTCTTCTTGCATTATGGATTACAAGATAAGATTACAAAGACCTTAAATTTTTTATTTCTATTTGTTTTACTCTTTTATGTTTACCCATTGAAATATTTATTTTCCTATTTGGGAACCTCAATCTATGTTAGATTAAAACTTTCTTCTGGAGATAATTCTGAAGCCTTACAACTAGTTCTTAGTGAACTGGTTTCAGCAAATATGAATACATATCAATGGGCTGATTTGATGATTAGATTTGGACTAGGACTTTTCTTTATGTATGTATTTTTGTTTTTGATGCACTTAAATGCATTAAAGAAAAAAGAAGAATTACAATTGTCTGCTCGAGAAGTTTTTATAACTAAGACATTTATACAAGCCTTTGCTATTTTAGTTGGAATAACCGTACTGTCTATGTTAATAGTTATTCTATTTGGGGGAAAAAGTGCTGCAATTTCTGGTTTTACCTATCTGTTAGTTCCTATATTACTATTAACCCACCGGAAATACAGAAATAAAAAAATGAAAAGTTTATTTAACGACTGAGTAGTACAGTACTATAAGAATTAGAAAAACAAAATTAGATGTCTCAGAATAAGAATCAATATACTATTGCCTTTTACAACTTAGAAAACTTTTTTGATACCGAAAATGATAAAGGTAAACTTGATGATGATTTTACTCCTGATGGATTTAAAAGATGGGATGATCGAAAGTTCGGAATAAAAGCAAAAAAATTAGCGAAAGCAATTGCTCATATTGGAACAGATGATTCAGATATACCTCCCTTACTAATAGGTGTAGCTGAAGTTGAAAATAGTGAGGTTTTAGATGTTTTGCTCAAAACAGGAAATTTAAAAAATATTAATTATGATTATGTGCATTTTGATTCTCCTGATGAACGAGGTATAGATACTGCGCTAATTTATCATAAAGAACATTTTAAAGTTATTAGCTCAGAAACGATTCCTTTGCTAATCGAGAATGAACATGGTGAGCGAGATTTTACAAGAGACATTCTATACGTAAAAGGACAATTACATGAAGAAGAAGTACATGTATTTGTTAATCATTGGCCATCTAGGCGAGATGGAGAAGATTTAACATCCTACAAGAGAGTTGAAGCAGCAAAAACTGTACTTAATAAGTTAGAGGAATTATCAGCTAATGCAGAGATTGCTAACATAATTGTAATGGGAGATTTTAATGACGACCCAAATTCTGATAGTATTAAAACTTTGATGGAGTCAGGCAGGTTTATAAACCCAATGCAACAAATACTATCCCCAGTAAGCGGGAGTGCTAATTATAGAGGTGAATGGAGCCTTTTTGACCAGATTTTAATTTCGCACAGTTTTTTAAATTATGAGAAAGGAACCCATAGCTTTAAAAAGGCAGAAATTTATAATCCAAAATTTTTGAAAGAATGGAAAGGCAAGTATAAAGGGAATCCTTTTCGAACCTTTGCTGGAAAAAAGTATCTAGGGGGTTATAGCGATCATTTTCCAGTCTATATTATTCTAAAAAATAATTTGTAGGAATTTTCACCACAAAATTTAAGATGTTCACAACAGCTCTTCACTAAAAGTTGTGTATTTCATCGAATAAATAATGTTTT
>CAYTRI010000163.1:0-3231 GCA_964440105.1 uncultured Flavobacteriaceae bacterium | reverse complement strand
GTTCACAACAGCTCTTCACTAAAAGTTGTGTATTTCATCGAATAAATAATGTTTTTTATCGGTAAATCTGATGTTTGAAAATACATTTGTAGTCCAAATCTTACAAAATGAATTACAAAGCATTTGTCCCTACGACAAAAATTCAGATTTTCTTTACAGTTTCGATTTTAAGTTTTTCGACGCTTTTTGCGCAAAATAAGAATCAGAGAGATGTAATAATAGAAAGTTATGATACTGCTAAACTTTCAGCTTTAATTTCAAGCTTTGAAACAGACTTTAAAGTTTCTATGAGCAAAATGACTCAGGCATCAAAATCAATTGATTTTCAATTTATCATAAAATCAGATGATGGTACTGTAACTGAATTAAGTGATTTTGGTACGGATGGTACACCTTTATTTTATTCTACATTAAGTACACCTGGTAGTAAAGTTTCTAGAGCTAACACTTTACATAAAGGAGGTCTTTTAGATTTAAACCTTAATGGTTTAGACATGCAAGTTGGTGTATGGGATGCAGGTGTTGCTTTAACTACGCACCAAGAATTTGATGGGAGAGCAATAAACACCGATTCTAATGGTGGAGAATTAGGTTCCCATGCTACAATGGTCACAGGAGCTATTATATCTTCTGGTGTTAAGCAAAATGCAAAGGGTGTAGCTTACAGGGCTACAGCTTTAAGTAATGACTGGACAAGAGATAAGATTGAAGTTGCAGAAGCAGCAGCAAATGGACTATTATTATCTAACCATTCTTATGGCATAAATTCTGGTGTAGTTCCAGATTGGTATTTTGGCTCTTATATAAAGATATCTCAAGATTGGGATAAAATAATGTACAATGCACCTTATTACTTAATGGTTAGCGCCGCAGGTAATTCACAAACTAAACAAGATAATAGTACACCAAGTTTTGGAAAAGCTCAAGATGGTTTTGATTTATTACTTGGCTTTACTACAGCAAAAAATGGATTAGTAATTGCTGGAGCAGATGTTAGGGTTGATAATAATGGTGAATTAAAAGAAGCTTCAGTATCTGGTTATAGTAGTTTTGGACCTATAGATGATAGCCGTATTAAACCAGATTTAGCTGGTGACGGTACTTCTATTTACTCTACATATTCTCATAATAACCAGAGCTATAATAGCTCAATGGGAACATCTATGGCTGCACCTGGAGTAACTGGTTCTTTGTTATTGCTTCAAGAATATTATGGCGAATTAAATGGAGCATACATGAAGGCAGCTACTTTAAAAGGTCTTGCTTTACATACAGCTGATGATGTGCAAGAAGCTGGTCCTGATTATAAGATGGGCTGGGGAGTATTAAATACTAAAAAAGCAGCTGAGGTTTTAATTAACAGAGAATATTCAAGTATAGTTTCTGAAGAAAGTTTAGTACACGGACAATCTTACTCAATTACAGTAAAGTCGAATGGGATTGATCCGTTAAAAGCATCAATCTCTTGGACAGACCCTGAGGGAGAGTTTGTAAATCAGGGTGATTTAAATAACACTACAGCAGCTTTGACAAATGATTTAGATATAAGAATTACTAAAAATGGAGTTTCATATTATCCTTGGAAAATGAGTGCAGCACAAGCAAACGCAAATGCTGTTAAAGGAGATAACCAAGTAGACCCTTTTGAGCGCATAGACATTTTAGATGCTGAAGGAGAATATACTATTACTATTACCCATAAAGGAGCATTAACTAATGCAGTTCAAGATTTTTCTATTATAATAACTGGGATTGCTTTAACTGAATGTAAGTTAGTTGCACCTGAAAATCTAAAATTAGATACTGCGAGTGATGATACTACAACGTGGTCATGGGGTGCAGTCGAAGAGACGCTTTACGAAGTTCAATATAAAGAACTAAGTAATACAAATTGGAATACAGAATTAACATGGGATAATACTATGAAGGTTTCAGATATGGAAGAAGGTAAAACCTATCAAGTTCGTTTAAGAGCAACTTGTTCTGCAAATTTAAGTTCAGAGTTTAGTGAAATAATTGAGTTTGTATTTGAAGGTGTAGCAACAGAATTAAAAGAAGAAGACCCAATAAATTTTAATAAAGAGTTAGCCATTACAGTATATCCAAACCCAGCAGTTTCTCAGATTGATATTGCAGCAGAAATTTCTGAAGATGCTACCTATATGATTTCAACTTCTTCAGGAAATGTTATTAAAAATGGAATGGCGAACGAAGAGATAAATGTTTCAAACCTTAAATCCGGCTTGTATATAATTACCGTGGAAGATTATTCAGGTGTTAAAAGCACTAAATTTTTTAAGAGTTAAAAATCTTCAACAATAAAAACGGCATTATTATTTAAGTCATAAAATCCAAATTCATGGGTCCCCCAAGGGGTATTTAAACGGAGTTTGTCTTCTTTTACAGTACCTCTTCCTATGAATTCTTTAAAGATGGGTTTAATATTTTTCACAAAAACCCTAATAACCGAGCCTCCCAATAAAGGGTCTTTTTCAGTATCAGCATGCCATTGTAAATGAATGAATAAGTTTTCCCGTTTTAGTACGGCATACATATTATCATCAAAAACTGGTTCAAAACCAGTATGTTTTAGATACCATTCTATATCACGCTTAATATCTTGAGAAGGAAGAACTGGTGTAATTTCAATGAATTCTGTTTTCATATTTTCTTTATTTGCTCGTCCACTAATAATTCATCTCCGCGTAAGCGTAAGAAAACTTGAGCTGTTGTAACCACATCTAATTCGCAATAGGTAACAATTCTATCTAAATCATTTTCTTCATAAAATACATCACGTACCATACTCCCATCCATATCATCTTTAGGAGATGGAATACCTAACACGTTTGCCATTAATTTTAAAGAAGTAAAGTGTTTGTAATCACCAAATTTCCATAACTCCATAGTATCTAAATGTGGAATTTCCCATGGCTTTTTACCAAATAAATCTAATTTGTACGGAAGCTTAATTCCAAGGATTAGCATTCGTCTTGCGATATAAGGAAAATCAAATTCTTTACCATTATGTCCGCATAACAGGTGTTTGGCTTGATTAAAATGTTCTTGGAGTAACTTTTTAAAATCCTTTAATAAGTTCTCTTCATCTCCAGAAAAAGAAGTAATTCTAAAGGTTTTGCTATCTTCCTTTTCAACAAAATAACCTACGGAGATGCAGATAATTTTTCCAAATTCCGCCCAAATACCTGCTCTACTATAAAACTCTTCAGG
>CAYTRI010000162.1:0-5541 GCA_964440105.1 uncultured Flavobacteriaceae bacterium | reverse complement strand
TCAATCAAGAGCCAAAGGCTATGAATTTATTAAGTCGTTTAGAAGAATTAAAGGAATTACAAACTGAAAGGATAGTAAAAGCACCAAAAATTGATATGGATGCTAAAGATTTTGGCGTAGGGGCTCAGATTCTTCACGATTTAAATATTTCTAAAATTCGTTTATTATCCAATTCTGAACAGACCAAACGTGTAGGTATTGTTGGCTATGGTCTAGAAATTATTGAATACGTAAGATATTAGATAATTTCTTGTAACACCGCTGCCATTTTTATAGCTCGGTCTTCAACTTCTTGTTCCGTCCAACTAAGTTTTATTAAGCAGGAAATTGTTCTACCTACCCAATGGTCTGAAGCTGAAAAGTCTGACTTTGAATAATCTGGCATGCCATCACGCACTTCTTGTGGTAGTTTCGCTAAAGACTCCAAATTAGTTAAGTGTTCCCATTTTCTATAATAATGCCAATTATTATCAAACCAATAGAAACAAGCATCAACACCATTTTCACCTAAAGCTTTATGAGCTTTTCGAGTAATTTCTTCCGATGGAAGAAAGAAATTTAAAAAAGAATAGTTCTCCACTCCCCCATCTGGAACGCGTCTAAAAGTCACCTGAGGTATTTTTGAAAGGGTGTTTCTTAAAATAGTATAATTACGTTTCTGAGTTTCTAAAAATTCATCTAAACGCTTAACTTGTGCACAGCCCACTGCGGCGTTCAATTCAGATATCCGAAAATTATAACCTAAAAAAGGATGTGCTTCTGCTCCCCTATCATTTCCTATATGGTCATGACCATGATCTGAATATTTATGAGCATTTTGGTAATATGCCTCGTTATTGGTTATCATAGCACCACCTTCCCCACAAGTAATCGTTTTTACATAGTCAAAAGAAAAACATCCTAAATCACCAATACTACCTAAAGGTTTCCCTTTGTAGCTGCCACCAATAGCTTGGCAAGCATCTTCTAATAATAGTAAACTATGTTTTTTACAAATGGATTGTAAAGCATCTAAATCTGCCATAGAGCCACACATGTGTACTGGCATGACAACTTTAGTTTTAGTAGTAATTGCTTTTTCAACTGCTTCAGGATTTAAGGTAAGTGTATCATCTACATCCACCAAAACTGGTATCGCTCCAATAGCTAAAATGGATTCAAAACTTGCAACAAAAGTAAAAGTAGGCATGATAACTTCATCTCCCGCTCCAATACCTGCACTTGCAAGAGCAACTGTTAAAGCTGCCGTTCCACTACTCAACAAATGAACATGACTCACTTGCATTCTTTTTGCAAGTGAAGCTTCTAACTCTTTGGCTTTCCATTGTCCATCTCGCATGCCATCAAACCCATAACGCATCAATACACCAGTATCAAGTACTTTTTCTACTTCTGCTTTCTCCTTATCACCAAACAATTCAAATCCAGGCATTCTAAACGTATCAAATTAATATTCACTAAAAAACCACAACTTAATGGCCATGATTGTAACCATTATTATTAAAAAAGTTTTTATAAATCCATCACCTTTTTTAACAGAAAAACGACTAGCTACCCATGCTCCACTTCCATTTCCAATTGCTAAAACCAGACCAACAAACCAAATTACCTTATCATTTAGGGCAAAAACAAGTAGAGCAGACAACATATATGTAAAAACCACAACAACTTTAGTTGCATTAGCTCTTACAAGAGTCATTCTATTTACAAAGTTTAAAAATAATAACATAAGAAAGCCTAACCCTGCATTTATAAAACCGCCATAAATTCCAAAAAAGAAAAAGACAATAATTCCAAACCACAAGTATTTACCAGTGAGTCTTTCCTGCAAATCTGTTATTCTAATTTTTGGTTTGAAGATAATGATTAGCACTACAGACAACATTACTATAGCAAGGATACGATTAAAAGCTTCCCCATCTACATCTACAGCTATTCTTGCCCCAATTATAGCTCCTAGCAGGGCTGAAATTCCCAAGTAGATATTAAAGGGAAATGTACTTACTCCTTTACTTTTAAAACCTGCAGTGGCCATTGCGGTTTGCACAACAATGGCTACACGATTTGTTCCATTGGCTACAGCTGGTGGCAACCCTAGAAAAATTAATACTGGTAAAGATAATAATGAACCACCACCAGCTACTGTATTAATAAAACCCACAGCAAAACCAACAACTATTAAAAGTAGGTAGTGATACCATTCTTCCATTTTGTAAAAGTACTGCTGATAAATGTATTGGGAATCATTAAAAAAATATACTTACCCATCTTTTAGATTAATAAAAAAGGTTAGTATATTTGCAGCCGCATTAGGAGAAATGGCAGAGTGGTCGAATGCACTAGTCTTGAAAACTAGCGAGGGTCACACCTCCGGGGGTTCGAATCCCTCTTTCTCCGCGAAAAGACCTTTAAAAGGCAACAAAAAACCTCTAAATCGCTGATTTAGAGGTTTTTTCATTTTATACCATTGCATTTAATATCAAATAATAGTAACAAAAAAGAGGCACATTCGGGGTCACTAAAAATCATTCTTAAACTGACCCCGAATTAATCATAAGTTACTGGCAATTAGTTAATTGAAAAATATTTGCTTTGTGATTTTTTTACTACATTAAAAGGAAATTAAATAGCAATTCGGTGTCAGTTCAACTATCTATTCTCTTTTACATTAAAAAAGCAAAGGCTGATTTACAAGGTCATGCTAATATCTATTTGCGTATAACACTAGGCGGTAAAAGGGCTGAGTGCAGTATAAATCGGAAAATAGATGTTAATCTATGGGATAAGAAATACCAAAAAGCACTTGGGAATTCAGCTACCGCTCAAGAAGTAAATAGAGAAATCGACTTTATAAGAAACAAAATCTATAAAATAGAACAAGAGTTTCAACGTACTGAAAAAGTGTATACGGCGATTGATTTAAGAGATAGTTTTTTAGGAAGAGATAAAAAGTATAAGATGCTCCTAGAAATTTTCAAAGAACATAATGATAAGGTCGATAGTCTAATTGGGAAAGATTTTGCTGCAGGAACGGCGGAACGGTACCGCACTTGCAAAAAGCACGTAGCAGGGTTTATAAAGCTGAAATACAAGAAAAATGACATTCCTGTACAAGATGTAGATCATAAGTTCATCACAGGGTTAGAATACTACCTTAAAACCACTCGCAAATGTGCACACAACTCTGCTATTAAGTATATTACCAACTTTAAAAAGATTATCCGAATTGCCCACGCCAATGATTGGATAGATAAAGACCCTTTCTTGCATTGGAAAGCTAAACTTAAAATTGTGGAACGGGAATTCTTAACAGAAGAAGAAATTCAACGAATCATTGAGTTAAATTTTAAAATGGAGCGTCTAGAGCAGGTTCGGGATATTTTTATTTTTTGCTGCTTTACTGGTCTAGCATATGCAGATGTTAAAAAACTAAATAGAGGTGATATTGTTTTAGGCTCAGATGGTGAAGAATGGGTAAAAACAAAACGCTCAAAAACCGATACCAGAAGTAATATTCCAATTCTACCTATTGCCAAGACCATTATCGAAAAATATAAAAACAATGAGCTATTGAAAGAAAAAGATTTAGTCTTACCTGTACTTAGTAATCAAAAAATGAATGCTTACATCAAAGAGATTGCAACTTTAGCTGGTATTACCAAGAATCTAACGTTCCATTTAGCACGACACACTTTTGCTACTACTGTAACGCTTACCAATGGCGTACCGATAGAATCAGTTAGTAAAATGCTTGGGCATACCAATCTTAAAACTACACAGCACTACGCCAAAATCTTGGATATGAAAGTGAGTAAGGATATGGAAATTTTAAGAAATAAGTTCAAGTAGCCTTATAACGAATTCCCACTATTTTTATCTGATCTCTGTTTCATACGATTCACATAGCCAGAAATTGGACTTGCCCGCTCAGGTTCTTTTAATTCAAAATTATTTTTTGCAAAAATTTTAGCTATTATTTGCCAATTATCCGTTTTCCATTTTTTTGATTTTATATAAGTATAGAATTTTCTTGCTTCTACCTCCTCCCAATTGTTTTTTTTAAAGAAAATCAAAACTTCTTTTTCATTAAATTTTATTGGGTGCCGTTTAAAAAAGTTTTCTTTTGTTTTAAGTTTATAAGAAGGTACCAGATTTTGGCCTGGTTCTGGGACGCTGTTGGCCATATTTTGGACCTTCTGTGTATTAAGACTTGTATCGAATATGAACATGTTGATTTTTGAACCACGAGCTGGATGGTACGAGGGATAATACTTCAGATATTCCCATTCATCTAAATCTTTAAGGTAATTATGGTACGTAGTTTTTGATTTGATTTTTGCACAATCCATGACAAGTTCTCGATTAATTGTCAAGGTCTTTTTGAAAAATTCACGATTCCATTTCTGAAAGAATGCCAAATACAGCGTTATGTGTCCTTGCTTAATTCGCTCGTCTCTATTAAATCGTTCAAAGACCGTATTCAGTTGTTTTATATAATTTACGTTTTCCATATTCTGAGTTCTGATGATGCTATTTTAAATCATTGGAATTTTCCAAAAACCTTAGCTCCTCCTCCAATGTCCTTTGGCTTTTCTTTTTCTCTATATACTTTGAGAGCTACTTTTTTCTCTTTTGTCATAAAAAGAGCTTGAAGCATGCCTAGTGTAGGTTTGGTCTGGGTTTTCTCAATATTTTTTAGAGCAAATGACCTAAACTTTTTAGCTATGGAGTATTTAATCTTAATGTTTGAAAACCCCTCATTTTTAAAAGTTTTATCCATTTTTTAATCAAATTTTAATTGATAATCAGCGAATTATGGTCCTTTTAATCCACAAAAGGTGCTCTATTGTGTTTTACCAAATGAATAACTAACTGATATTTAAATAATTAACAAACGTAACCTTGCGCCAGCAGGTTACCCTCTTGCTCTTCCATCCCTTCATTTCATTTTAGGGATTCCAAACTTTTCATCCTGTGCTGAAAAGCCTAATCAAGAATCCCTATATCAGTATTATCATCAAAATAGAAGCCATATAATTTAGGTTAGAATAATGTCAAATACTTGTCAGAATGGCATTAAAACACTTACTTATTATATCTGGAGCGTTTTCCTTTTCTTTTGATATTGAATTTTATGCATTCTCATAATCACCGTATTTATTTATCGCAAAATGATACAGATTAGGGCTCATTTCAATTTCAGTCACTTACTTCCCATAGCGCCATCGCCGTTACCTTTTCGGTAACTGATGCTAAAATTGTGAGCGAGTAAGAACTTATAAAAGTGAGCGAGCGAACGGTTATGCAGTTCGTCTCGGGCAAAATTTTATACTTTGTGTAGAAAAAGGTTATGGTATATTTTTATTTGGTGAACGCTGTCGCTTTTTCTGTGACTGTGTTCAAGATAATGTAGTGAACCTCTTTTCTCGGAATGAAGCTTTTTGCGAAATGCAGAGGAATGGGGGTGGAACGTTTTATGATTACTATATAGCATCGATGAAAAAGCAGTAAGTCAAGTATCTTTAAAATTCACTAAAAAAT
>CAYTRI010000161.1:0-5601 GCA_964440105.1 uncultured Flavobacteriaceae bacterium | reverse complement strand
CCAAAATTCTCTTAGGCCAAGGACAAAATAGAAATCGATATAAGTGCTAACTCCAATTCATCCTTTGTAATCTAACTGCATTCAAAATAGCCAATAGTGCTACTCCTACATCAGCAAACACAGCTTCCCACATCGTAGCAAGTCCGCCAGCGCCTAGAATCAAAACAATTACTTTTACTCCAAATGCTAAACCAATGTTTTGCCAAACAATTTTTCTGGTGGAACGTCCTATTTTTATTGCTCTGACCACTTTTGATGGTTGGTCAGTTTGAATAATAACATCTGCGGTCTCAATCGCTACATCACTCCCTAATCCACCCATTGCGATTCCGACGTCACTTGCCGCTAAAACTGGTGCATCATTTATTCCATCGCCAATAAATGCGATTTTCTTTTCTGGGTTTTGTTTTAGTTTTTCAACTTCATTCAGTTTGTCTTCGGGCAGTAGACCACCTTTGGCTTTTTCAATGCTTAATTCGGAAGCTACTTTTTGTGTGATAGAATCCTTATCGCCAGATAGCATCATTATATTTTTGATTCCAACTTTATGCAGCGATGTTATCGTTTCCTTTGCATCGTTCTTTAATTCATCCGCTATGACTACATAACCCGCAAACCTATTATCTATGGCTATTAACACTATAGACTCTACAATGGTTTCAGTTTCTGTGGGAACTTCAATTTTATTAGCAATCATTAAAGCTTTGTTGCCTACTAAAACGTTTTTGCCATTTACAATCCCTCTTAAACCTTTACCTGCAATTTCAGACACTTCGGTAGCTACAAAATCTTCTCCTTCAGCTTTGTACTCTAAAATGGCTTTAGCAATTGGATGTGTAGATTGTTCTTCCATCGCCATCAAGTATTGCATAAATTCCGCTTTTGCAAAAGCTGAATCATTAACAACTTCTTTGATTTTAAAAACACCTTTGGTAACTGTTCCAGTTTTGTCCATAACCAACGTATTTATTGTGGTCATAGCATCGAGAAATGAAGCACCCTTGAAAAGTATTCCGTTTTTTGAAGCAGCTCCTAAACCACCGAAATATCCTAATGGTATGGAAATCACTAAAGCACAAGGACAAGAAATAACAAGAAATATTAGCGCTCTGTAAAGCCAATCTCTGAATACGTAATCGTCAACAAAGAAATAAGGCAATACGGTAACTCCAATAGCCAAAAACACAACGATTGGCGTATAAATCCTTGCAAATTTTCTGATAAATAATTCGGTTTTCGACTTGCGAGCTGTGGCATTTTGAACCATATCGAGAATTCGGGCAATGGAACTATCCTTAAACTCTTTTGAAGTTTCAATTTCAATCACGCCATCGAGAT
This sequence comes from uncultured Flavobacteriaceae bacterium, assembly GCA_964440105.1. Taxonomy (GTDB): domain Bacteria; phylum Bacteroidota; class Bacteroidia; order Flavobacteriales; family Flavobacteriaceae; genus Croceitalea. Next base: position 4,263 of record CAYTRI010000161.1, on the reverse strand, counting down.
TGATACTTCCCGCAAATACTTTCTCAGATTTAGTAATGGTATCAGGTTTGCTTTCGCCTGTCAAAGCTGCGGTATTGAATGAGCCTTTTTCAGAAAGCAAAATGCCGTCCAATGGCACTTTTTCGCCCACGCGGACTTGTACTTTTTCGCCAATTTCAACAGTTTCGGGATTAACGGAAATGTAATCGTTGTTCCGATAGACCAAAGCTTCATTTGGCCTTACATCGAGCAAGGCTTTGATATTTGACTTTGCTCTATTTACTGCTGCATTCTGAAATAGTTCACCTACTGCATAAAACAACATAACAGCAACGCCTTCGGGATATTCGCCAATGATAAATGCACCTATTGTGGCAATAGACATTAAAAAGAATTCCGTGAAAACATCGCCACGTATCACATTTTTCCAGCCTTCCTTAATTACCGGAAACCCTACGGGAACGTATGCTATGGTATACCAAACTACTCGAACATAACCTTCAAATTGGGGAATTAAATCAAAGTAGTCTACTATAATTCCTAGAATAAGCATCACAAAGCTTATAATTGCTGGAATATACGTTTTGAATGCACTTCCATCTCCGTGGTCGTGACCATCATCATGATTATGTTCTTCTTCCGATTCTGGTTTTAAATCTCTTAAATTGAGTTTCTTTTTTTTCATTTAGTGCTTAATAATTTTTCAATGTCATTTGGAATAGACATACGCTTCAAAGGCGGCACATTTGCTCCACCAGTATTACCAAGAGGAACGTGATTTATAAATGATTTCCAACCACCCACAAGCAACCTAATAATTTGACCTATTACTTCTTTAGTATCTTTTTGTCTAAACCCAAATTTTAGCATTAGCCAATGTGAATAGGTATGCTCAATCGGGTAAGATTGTCCTATGATATGACTACGCTCTAAATGATACCAAGCACTACCGTATTCCTTATTATCTAAACAGGAACTATATTGTATTAATTCTTCATTATAAGCCTGCTTAAGATGTTTAGGTATTTTAGTATTAAACTTCATATCTATTAATTTTTGGATAAAATTAGTTTAATAGCTCGTGCAATGGAAGTGCATTTATTGCCCACTACACTTATCGCAAATACCTTTTACAACCAAGTTTACATTTTCCGAAACAAAGCCATCAGGAACTTTTATTTGAGGTATCTTATGTTCTGTTAAACAAACGGTTTCATTGCAATTATTACAATGAAAATGTAAGTGTAAATCTGTTTTTATATCACAACTACATCCTTGTTCGCAAAGTGCGTATTTTGTGATTCCTGTGCCATCATCAATCTGATGCACGATATCATTTTCCTCAAAGGTTTTTATAGTTCTGTATAGCGTAGTTCTGTCTGCCTTTTCAAAAGCATTTTCAATATTACTAAGCGTTACAGCTGCCTTGTTTTCCGCAAGAAACTTATAAATCAATAACCGCATTGCCGTAACACGAATATTTTTTGATTCTAATAATTGTTCAATTGTTTCCATAATTAATCGTGGTCTAAGTTTCCAAATGGTTTAATAATAAGTCCTACACTAAAGATAAAACCATCCGTGGGTCCATAAATCTCTGGAAAGACAGGATTTTCATGTGGTGGTAAAACCAATGGGGAAAATCTACTTTGCCTTCTATCTGTGAAGTTCTCAAAATTGATAAATACGCTTCCCCGTTTAAAATTACGCATTAACAGTAAGCCCATAGTTACAAAATCGGTTGTCTCAGTACCGTTTGATAAAAATTGTTTTCCCGTGTAATAGGTCTCATAGCCAATTCGCCACTTTTCAGACTCGTACATTAAAACGCTACCCGCATTATGCTTTGCGGTTAAAGGTTTTTGTGGATTACCTGGCAAATAATTTAGTTTAGTGTCGATAAGTGCATAGTTTAAAAACCATCTAAAATCTTTGTAAGTGAATTTAATATTGGTTTCTGCTCCTTTGCTAAAAATTTCATCTGGCGCATTTTCAAATTGAAAAAAACCATTATCTGTTGAATTTAACAACAAGCCTTTATTTATAGCTGTTGCATAGAACAATTGATTTACTGAAAAACCAATCTCATCGGATAATCGTGCTTGATAGTTTACATCGAAATTAATACCATAAGAACGTTCTGCGTCTAAAGTTGATTTATCTATTGCTAGAACATTTTCGAAATTGATATATTCTGCTTCTTCTGTAAATATATCAGGTATTTTGTATCCTAAACCACCACCTATTCGGCTTGAAAATCCATTATCATTTTTATACAGTAATGATATTCTTGGCAGTGGGAAAAAACCAAAATCGGCATTATAATCTGCTCTTAATCCTGTTTCTAAAATCCATTTTTCGGATATATCAAAGATGTTATTAGCAAATGCACCAAAGGTTACATCTTTTTGGTCTCGCTGTAATGGTGCATTATCATTTTCATCAAAGTTTGAGGTATATAAATTTGCGCCAATTATCCAATCTGTATTTTCTGACGCCGTATTATATGTGATTTCAGTAAAAGTGTTTGTTTGCTGCCCATCAAAATTGAGACTAGGGACGCTTAAATTCCTATCGAAAAAAGAGATACTATTTTTAAATTTTAATGAGCTAACAGAATCTAATTGTGTTTGATATACCAATTGACTACTTAATCTTTTGGAATTGTTTTCTTCTGTATATTGATGAATACCATTTTCGCCACTTTCAATTTTGGTAATATCTCCACCTATTCTATCATCATATGTTCCATTTAAACCAAACCACAGGGTTGTTTTCTCCGATGGATAATAAAACAATTTGGGATTGAAAGAAATTGAGGTTGTTTTTGGTAGGTTACTAAAACCATCATCTTCTGGGTCGTAAGCTTTTTGATAGTGCCCAGAACCATAAAGCGAAAAACCAAACTTTTCATTTCGTTTACTATAAAACACATTCGCTGTGCTTCCTAATGCTTGTGTTTGAGTTAGCATAATATCCAATGCAGGTTCTTCGTGAGGTGTTTTAGATACCATATTTACCAATCCTGCAATAGCACCGCCACCATAAAGGGTTGAGGAACTTCCTTTTATAATCTCAAATTGTTGTAAGTCTAAAGGTGGAATTTGTAAAATACTTAAACCACTTGAAAAACCACCATATAAGGGAAACCCATCTCTCAAAAGTTGTGTGTACCGACCATCCAATCCTTGAATACGAATATTGGTGCTACCACTACTTAATGATGTCTGTTGCATTTGTATACCTGTGCTTTCGCGAAGTACCATAGAAATATTAGTAGGATTCATTATTGCTTTCTCCCCTAGTTCCTCGACGCCAATAAACTCAATACGTGTTGGTATCTTTTTTACAGTCCTTGTACTACGTGTAGATTGAAGTACCACTTCATCTAATACGTTAGCATCTACTTTAAGTTTAAAAATATAATCCGAATCACTAGGTACTTGAATTGTTGTTTCTAATGTTTGAAAGCCTAAAAATGAAATTACTGTTGAATGTTGACCGTTAGGTATTTCGGTAAATTCTGCTATACCATCAAAATTGGTTATAGCTCCTTTTTCTAATGTATCAAAGTAAACTGTAGCACCTATTAAGGGTTCGTTTTCATCCTCTGAATAGACAGTTATTTGAATATCTGATTTTTGTGCCTGTAGCGATAGGCATAGCAAAAACATGAGCTTTATGCTCAAAATGTGTTTGTTCATTGAATATGATTGTAATTAACTAAAAAAAGTGATTTAAAAATCTATAAGTCTTAGCTAATTACTTGGGGCGGTTGCCAAATGTTGGAATGAAAATCAAATCTATAAATTGACTGATAGATAGCTATTGATTGTATAGAAATGCTGGTGTAAAAATTGAGTTCAAATGTGGCTAAAGGTTCATATGCTATTGACATACCACAACAATTACAAATACAAGTTATAGGACAAGAATCATCATTATCTTCTTGATGATTATGGTCTATGCTCAGCTCTTGAAGTTGTTGGTCTTCAAAATTTTGACCATCAGAACATGGCTTTGCGCTCAAAGAGAGTATTGTAAAAGCTAGGATGATGCTTAAAAATTTCATTAGTACAAAGATATTAAATTCTAGATGCAATGGCTGTGCAAAGGCATATTGACCATTCCATACACATTACCACTTCGCTCCTACCGTCGCTTCGGGCAAAGAGTATTCCATTACCTTTTAAGAAGAAAATTTTAAGGAAGAAAAAAATCAATGAAAATGGTAACAACTTTCGCTTTTAACCAAAGCTCAAGTTACATAACGCGGAACATTAT
>CAYTRI010000160.1:0-5637 GCA_964440105.1 uncultured Flavobacteriaceae bacterium | reverse complement strand
GTATTTACTTTCCATTGGTACGAATCATCTTCAAACAGCTCCTTACCAAAAACTGGAACTTCTTTTTTAATTTCTTCCACTACGTGATGTAATGCCTCAAAAACTTCTTTTCTATGAGGGGATGAAACAAAAACAAAAAGACAAATCTCTCCTATCGCTACTTTACCCAAACTATGATAAATATGCATACAAGTAAGGTCAAATTTACTGAAAGTGGCTTCTCTAATTTCATGAAATTTAGTGTTAGCCATTTCTTCGTAGGCAGTATATTCTATCGCGCCTACTTTTTTACCATCAATACTATCTGCACGTACTTGTCCTAGAAAAATATCATGTGCTCCAATAGTAGTTTTAGATTGGTGCTTCTGTATAGAATTTGCAATAAATTCTGGTGTTATAGCTCCTTTTACAAATACGTTTTTTAGCTTCTTTTCCAACTATTTAATCTTTGATTTAAAGGTACTGAAGAATTAAAGATTATCTGTCCTTTGTTCTATAAACAAATTTGTGCCCACTCCAATCAGTACTAACAGCAGCTACTTTTGTATCAACCAGTCCATTTTTAAGACCAAACTCCATCACTTTAAATTTATCAATTTCCGTTGAGATTTTTGAACTCTTTTTTGGCCAGCTCACCCAAATCATTCCTGTTTTTTTTAGATTGTTTTTTGCAACTAAAAAGTATTCTTCAAGTTCTTTTTCTGTTGTACAAAAGATGTGCACAAAATCTACAGTTACCATTTCATTAGTGGTGCTAATTTGAACATTATTAGGAAAAGAAATAAAGAAATCTAGATAGTTCTTTGGAGAGTTTAGAACCTGTATACTATACCCTTCTTTAATTCCAAGTTTCTTTTCTAGAGGTGTTCCAGAATATCCTATGGTTGACATCGCTAAAAGTTTTCAGTGGAATTGCTTTCTATCAAAAATACTATTTTTAGTCTTTTATGTATTGGGCATACTTGTTAAGCTAAAGTCATTCAGGCGTATTTAATAAATAGAATTGATATCTTGAATGGATACACAAAATAATTAAACAACAAAACTGAATAAAGATGAAAGTTAGAATTAAAGGAAATTCAGTGCGGTTTCGATTAACTAAGACAGAAGTGGATATTTTCTGTAAAGAAGGTGAGTATATAGAAACCACTCAATTTAGTACAAAAAAACTCTCTTACGCTTTAAAGGTTAAAACTGGGATTACATCTCTAGAAGCCGATTTTATAGGTGATTTAATTACTATTTACATGCCAGAAAAGACACAAGCTACTTGGGCAACAGATGCTATAATTGGTCATAGCAATGAAGTTGATTGGAATGATGAAAACGCTCTTTCGCTTTTGGTTGAAAAAGACTTTACTTGTCTAGATAATACTATTGAAGATCAATCAGATAACTATCCAAACCCGAAGTTGTTAACTAAAAAGTAGAAGATTTACTATTTGCCTTAACAGAAAAAATCTTATCTAAACTGCTTCTTGTAAGTGGCTTATCAAAATAACCCCCTATTACAGAATGTTCCTTCGCAATAGCCCTATCCTTTGAGTTTGAAAAGGCAGAAAGCACGTATACCTCTGGAAGCTTTTGTTCTTTACAAAGGTTTTGTAAATTTTCTAGAAATTCCCAACCATCCATATCTCCCATTACCAAATCGAGAAAAATAATATCAGGAAGTTCTTTATTTTCTGCTATTAAATTGGAAAGCATTACCAAACCTTCTTCTGCATCAGCACAAGTAGAAATAGAAAAGTTTTCTCCATACTGTTCAATACAATAACGTGTAGCGAACTGAGATACTAAATCATCATCAATAATACAGATGGTACGTTGCATAAGTTTTTGTTCGACGATTTGGGGAATCATCAATTAATCTACAAAACTAAAACGATAACTTATTAATTTACTAAATACTCGTTTTAAGGTCAAAAAGTATCTTTATCAGGTATAAAAAACGCTTTTAGCAACCATAAATGCTAAAATTTAATGCGGCAAGTTGTTTTTAAATAACCCGTAACAAAATGTTCCTAGTAAAGCACCTAGTATAACTACCAGTATTGGAAAAAAACCTGCTCCTAACAAGGTATACATTGGTCCAGGGCATGCTCCAGCTAATCCCCAACCAAGACCAAATAGTATTCCTCCTATAGCATAACGCGTAAAAGATTTATCCTTGTCTATTATAGTTATCTTATCACCAAAAAACGATTTCATATTCTTCCTTTTTACTAATTGGGTAAAAAGTATTCCTAAAAATAGGGCCGAGCCTATTATTCCATACATATGGAAAGCATCAAACCTAAACATCTCATATATTCTAAACCATGAAGCAGCTTCGGATTTAAACATTACAATTCCAAACAATACGCCTACCAATAAATAAATTAAACTTTTCATAGCATTAAAAAATTAAGGGTAAGATAAAATGAACCATTAACAAGCCTCCAGCAAAAAAACCAATTACAGCTATTAAAGAAGGTAATTGTAAATTACTCAATCCAGATATGGCATGACCCGAAGTACATCCGCCAGCATAACGAGCTCCAAAACCAACTAAAAACCCTCCTAGAAGTAACAATCCCAAAGTTTTAATGTTCGAAAATGCTCCTTCCCCAAATAGCAATGATGGCATATACGCTTTGCCCCCATCATTAATTCCTAAGGTCTTTAATTCTGCTATAGAATCTTGGCTAATAGCTACTGCAGTGTTTACCGACAGGAAATTTAAAGCTATGTAGCCCCCTATAATTGCACCTACTGCAACAACTAAATTCCATCGTTGCGCTTTCCAATCGAATCGAAAGAACTCTGCAGCTTTTCCACCACCAGCTATGCTGCAAACAGTTCTTAGATTAGATGACATTCCAAAGCGTTTTCCTAAAAGGACTAAAATTGCCATAATCATGGCAATTAAAGGTCCAGAGACATACCACGGCCATGGTTGAAGTACTATTTCCATTTATAAAATTATTAGCGTTGTACTATTCTAAAATCCAATCAATATACCCCCCAGAGTAGTCAAATACTTTTTTAAAACCCTGTTCTTTTAGGAGCTTTGCTGCTTTGTTACTTCTACCTCCCATTTTACAATACAGATATACAGGTTTATTCTTATCTAGTTTTTGAATTTGTATTAAAAAAGTATCGCCATTATTAATATTATAGTTTACTGCATGATCTATATGTCCAGACCCGTATTCTTCTGCAGTTCGTACATCTATAAGCTGTACTTGTTTACCAATAACATCCGCTTTAATGGTTTGCTTGTCTACAGTTTCTATAGTTTGACCTATACTAGTATTGCAAGCAAAAATAAACAGGCTAAAAAGAAAGAAAGTAAGATTAAATTTATTCATTGAAAGCTATTTTAATGTGGTTGGACAAACAAAATCTGTTACGGGTATACCGGCTTTTTTTATTGCTGCCATCCCACCAGCAACATCAACCAAATTATGAATTCCTCTACTTTTTAAGATGGATGAGGCAATCATACTCCTATAACCACCGGCGCAATGCACATAGAAAGTCTCTTTTTCTGGGAATTCTGATAAGTGATTATTAAGAAAATCTAGTGGTGTTAATTTTGCGTCTTTTACATGTTCCGCACTAAATTCAGACTCTTTTCTAACATCAAAAACTGGGATGTTATTTTCCAGTTTATTTTTAAAAGTGGTTGCAGAAATACTTATGACCGTGTCAATCTCTTTCCCTTCTTTTTCCCAAGCTTCAATTCCACCTTCTAAATAACCCAAGGTTCCATCAAATCCTACTCTAGATAATCTTGTTATCGCTTCCTCTTCAGCGCCTTTATCTGTAACTAAAAGGAGGGGTTGTTTTACATCTGCAATTAAAGCTCCAACCCAAGGTGCAAAACCTCCTTTTAAACCAATAAAAATAGAACGTGGAATATGCCCTTTTGCAAAATCATCTTGATGACGAACATCTAATACAATTGCTCCAGTTTCATTTGCTGCAGTTTCAAAAGTTTTGGGAGAAAGTGCTTTTACACCCCTTTTAATAACTTCATTAATATCTTCATAACCTTCCTTATTCATCTTTACGTTTAAAGGAAAATATTGCGGAGGAGGCAAAAGACCATCTGTAACTTCTTTTACAAATTCTTCTTTCGTCATATCTGCACGAAGTGCATAATTCATTTGTTTTTGATTTCCTAAAGAATCAACAGTTTCTTTCATCATATTCTTGCCACAGGCAGAGCCTGCGCCATGAGCAGGATATACTGTAACATCATCAGCCAAAGGCATAATTTTAGTTCGTAGACTGTCATAAAGCAAACCAGCTAAATCTTCTTGAGTCATAGTGGCTGCTTTTTGGGCTAAATCTGGACGTCCAACATCACCAAGAAATAAAGTGTCTCCACTAAAAATAGCATGGTCTTTACCATTTTCATCTTTTAAAAGATATGTAGTGCTTTCCATGGTATGACCAGGAGTGTGTAAAGCAGTAATCGTTATCTTACCTAACTTAAATTCTTGATTATCGGTAGCAATAGTAGCCTCAAAAGTTGGGTTTGCATTAGGTCCATAAATTATTGGTGCACCTGTTTCTTTAGAAAGCGTAACATGACCGCTTACAAAGTCTGCATGGAAATGGGTTTCAAAAATATATTTGATTTTAGCTTTATCACGTTCTGCTCTTTCTAAATAAGGTTTAACCTCTCTTAGCGGGTCTATTATAGCTACTTCACCTTCACTTTCTATATAGTAAGCTCCTTGAGCTAAGCATCCTGTATATATCTGTTCTATATTCATCCTTCTCGTATTTCTTCTACAAATTTATTCAAAGTCCTTTTACCACATATCATCGATATTGTAATGAGACTTTTTTCTGAATTTGCGATTTTTCTATTTTCTTTAAACTATCTGAGTAAGCCTCTGCAGTTCGTACATAAATATTTTCTTTTCCTATAAATTCTACCAATCCGCTCTTATGAAGAATATCCCTAGTTGGTCCAATGGCCCCAGCTATTTTAAAAGTAATATCCTGCTCTTTTAATTTTGCAACAATCTTCTTTAACTGGTTTACCGCAGTATTATCAATATAATTGATAGGCTCAGCATTGAGGATTACATATTTTAAGGTTTCTCCTTTCTTATCCACTTCCTTTAAAAGAGCTTTTTTAAAATAGGGAACATTAGCAAAAAATAATTGTGCATCAAACCGTATCATTAAAATTTCATCATCTACCTGAACATCTTCGGGAAAGCGCTTTAAATTTTTAAAGTACTCCATCCCTTTTATTTTGCCTAGAATAGCAATATGTGGCCTTGAGGTTCTATTCACTAAAAGCAACAATGAAAATAGCACTCCAAAAATAATTCCTTGCGATATTCCAATCAATAAAGTCGTCAAAAAAGTAACTACAAATAGGTAAAATTCATCCTTACCTTGGCTCCAAAGCTGTTTTGGATATTTTAAATCGATAAGTCCATATACAGCTACCAAAATAATAGCTCCTAATACAGATTTAGGTAGGTAAAAGAAAAAGGGTGTAAGAAATAACAAAGTAAGCCCAACTACAACAACACTAATTAGTGATGCAATTCCCGTTTTGGCACCTTCATCTACATTAACCGCCGTTCTAGACAATCCTGCGTTGGTAGGAAAAGATTGAAATAA
>CAYTRI010000159.1:3105-5657 GCA_964440105.1 uncultured Flavobacteriaceae bacterium | reverse complement strand
GTGGTCCCACCTGGGCTCGAACCAGGGACCAACTGATTATGAGTCAGCTACTCTAACCAACTGAGCTATAGGACCAAGTTGTAAAACAACAACTTTAAAATTCCAAAATACAATTTTGAAACCCATTTAAGGATGGCAAAATTAACTTTTATTTTTTGATGTAACAAAGTTTCTTTAGGTCTTTGTTTAAGTCTCCTCTCCTTTGGGGAGGGGATTCAGGGGTGAGGCTTCTTGACAAAGCTCTACTAAAACCCCGTTTGTCGTTTTAGGATGCAAAAAGGCTACCTGCTTATTATCCGCTCCTTTCTTTGGTTCTTCGTTTAAAACTCTAAAACCCTCACTCTTTAATCTTTCAATTTCTTTCCTAATATCTTCTACAGCAAATGCTATGTGATGTATGCCTTCACCTTTTTTTTCTAAAAACTTCGCAATTGGGCTATCATCATTAGTCGCCTCTAATAACTCTATTTTATTAGGACCTGTTTTAAAAAAAGAAGTACGTACTCCTTCAGCCGCAACTTCTTCAATCTTATAATGAGGAGTACCTAAAAGTTTCTCAAACAAAAGGTTTGAAGCATCTAAATCTTTAACTGCTATGCCTATGTGTTCTATCTTATCCATTTCCCGACTAAGATAGCATTATTAGCTTATTTTTGTAAAACTCATTTGGACTTTAGAATTAAAGCGAAAATGAGGTGGTTTTAGTTCTGTTGAAGTATTTTTTGAATTTCATAGCAGCGCTACGAAAAGAAAAACAAGACAAGAACAGAGCTAAAAGCTATCATTTTTTAGCAAATTTTAAAGTTTAATTGAGTTCTTACTATGGAAACACAACGCCAAAAAAAAATCGCAGGTATCATACAGAAAGATATGGCCGAAGTATTGCAAAGAGCGGCTACTGATGGTGGGCTTAAGGGAACTTTAATTTCTGTATCTAAAGTTTATGTTACTTCAGATTTATCTATTGCAAAGGTATACGTGAGTATTTTTCCTAATGATAAAGCTCCAGAATTGTTGGAAGGGATGAAGTCTAACGAACCTCTAATTAAACATGAGTTAGCGCAACGAACGAGAAATCAGCTTCGTCGTGTTCCGCATTTAAATTTTTACATCGATGATTCGCTAGACTATATTGATGGCATTGAAAAATCCTTAAAAGGAGAAGAAAACCCTATTGAAAATCGTGATTTACTAGATAAAAGAAAGAAATCTTAATAAGTGAACTTTCCGTTCTACATCGCTAAGCGGTATTTGCGTTCTAAAAGCAGCCAAAATGCGGTAAACATCATCAATTTTATTACTTTTTTAGTTATTGTTATAGGTTCTGCTGCACTATTTATTGTGCTTTCGGCATTTGCAGGATTAAAAACTTTTAGCCTTCAATTTACCAATACGTTTGACCCAGATTTAAAGGCTATCCCTGCCAGTGGAAAGTTTTTCTCTATTTCGCCGCAAGACGAAAATGCATTGTCTGAGGTAAATGGAGTGGCTAATTATGCTAAAGAAATAGAGGAGCGTGTTTATCTTACCTTTCGTGAAAAAGGTGATTTAGCATATATAAAAGGTATTGATAAAAATTACCGTTCTGTAACTGGTATAGATAGCACTTTGTATTTTGGAAATTGGGGCATAACGGAATATAATGCAGTAATGGGTATTGGCGTATACAATTCCCTTGGAGTACCCATGAACGATTACAGAACTCCCATGCAAGTGCTAGCTCCTAAGCCAGGAAAGGGTTCGTTCTCACCGCAATCATTGAACACAAAATTTTATAACGATTTGTCACTCGTCGTTAGTGGTGTTTATCAAATTGAAGAAAGTCTAGACAACAAATATGTACTTGCGCAGCTTCACTTAGTACAAGAACTCTTAGAAAAAGATAGTACTCAAGTATCTGGGGTAAATTTTAAGTTAGCCCATGGGGCTTCTTTAGAAGAAACACGTTTACAGTTGAAAACTGCGTTGGGAGAAAAAGCAATTGTTCTAACACGGCGTGAATTAAATGGAACGCTTTATAAAATGCTAAATACAGAAAATCTTGCTACATATTTGATTTTTACACTTGTCTTAATAATTGCTTTATTTAATGTTGTAGGAGCTATTATCATGATGATTCTAGACAAGCAGCAAAATTCCAAAACACTATTTGCTTTAGGAACGACAATAAAAGAGCTAAGGCGAGTCTATTTTATGCAAGGAGTTTTAGTAACATCTTTAGGGGGATTAATTGGAGTTTTAATTGGTTCTATCTTAATTGGTTCTCAATTGGCTTTTGAATGGCTAAAAATTACACCATCATTAGCTTATCCAGTAGAGTACAGTTTTATAAACGTATTAGTTGTTCTAGCTACAATTATAGTTTTGGGCTTAATTTCATCAAAAATTGCAAGTAGTAGAATCACTAAAAAGTTAGTTGCTCAATAGGTTTCGGTGTTAGTATAAACCTTTAATAACACCTTAAGATTCTATTTCGGGAAGCACAACACAAAGTTCAAGGCTAAGTTTTAAGTACTGGATTACAATGTAAGCTACGGTTTTAAAAAATTTAC
>CAYTRI010000159.1:0-3005 GCA_964440105.1 uncultured Flavobacteriaceae bacterium | reverse complement strand
GTTTCAAAAAAATGTTTTACTTCCTTAAAAAACCATGGATAGCCAATACTAGCTCTTCCAATCATAGCGCCATCAAGGCCATATTCGTCTCGCATTTTCATAGCTGCTTCAGGAGAATCTACATCGCCATTACCAAATACGGGAATATGCATTCGCTGGTTGTTTTTAACCTCAGCAATTGGCTCCCAATTTGCGCTTCCCTTATACATCTGAGCTCTTGTGCGTCCGTGAATTGCAATCGCCTTACAACCTACATCTTGCAAACGTTCCGCAACCTCAACAATTCTAATAGAATGTTCATCCCAACCCAGCCTCGTCTTTACCGTAACTGGTAATTTGGTGTGTTTTACCATGGCTTCTGTAAGGGAAACCATTAAATCGATATCCTTTAAAATCCCCGCTCCAGCACCTTTAGAAACTACTTTTTTTACTGGGCAACCAAAATTGATATCAATAATATCTGGGCCAGACTTTTCTACAATCTCTACAGATTGCAGCATGGAATCTAAATTAGCGCCGAAAATCTGTATGCCTACAGGACGTTCCTTTTCGTAAATATCCAATTTCATAACGCTTTTTGCAGCATCACGAATAAGCCCTTCTGAAGAAATGAACTCGGTATATACAACATCTGCCCCTTGTTCCTTGCAAAGCGCACGAAATGGAGGGTCGCTTACATCTTCCATTGGCGCTAAAAGCAATGGAAAATCTGGTAGTTGTATGTCGCCTATTTTTGGCATTCTATATTCTGATTTTTAAGGGGTTGCAAAAATAAGTAAAATTAAAATTTCACCTCTGCTTCAACCTTCTTCCCTTTTCTATCTACTACTACTTTTGTAGTGCTTCCTTCGTCAAAAACAGATAAAGCTCGCATATAACTCATCATATCCGTTATAGTACTATCTCCTAATTGAACCACTACATCCCCTTTAAGAAGACCAGCTGCAGAGGCTGGTCTGCCTTCTGTAACGCCATCTATCCGCATTCCTTTTCCATCAAAAAGATAATCTGGCATTACCCCTAAGCCAACTTTAAATCGAGGTACTTCTTCGCTTTCATTTTTAGTAGTTCTAAAACTCAATTTCTTGCTATCATCCAATTCGGTAATTACCTCAAAAATGTAATTTTCAATCATTTCCATGCCTTCATAATTCAATTTTTCAAAATCATCCGAAGGTTTATGGTAATCTTCATGTTGTCCAGTAAAAAAGTGTAGAACAGGAATGTCCTGTAAATAAAAAGAAGTGTGGTCGCTAGGTCCAACACCAGATTCGCTTAAAACTAATTTGAATTCTGGGTTTGTTGCATTTAAAACTTGTTTCCATATTGGGGCTGTTCCAACACCACTTATAGATAGTGTTTTATCTTCTCTAAGTCTCCCTACCATATCCATATTCACCATAAAATTGGCCTTATCTAAATCGATAGTTGGGTTTTTGCAGAAATAATTACTTCCTAAAAGCCCCATTTCCTCTCCAGAAAATGCAATAAAAAGATAGTTGCTCTTAGTAAGTGTGTCTTTTAGTCTTTCGGCAAGTTTAAGTAGTACTCCAACTCCACTCGCATTATCATCCGCGCCATTATGTATAGCTGCTCCTTCTGCATATAATGACCCATTACCGCCCATACCTAGATGATCATAATGTGCACCTATGATCACTGTTTTTTCAGCTTTGTTATCAATATATCCAACTACATTAGTTCCAGTAATCGTGCTATCTCCTGTCACGAATTCAACTTCAGAATGTGGGTCTTTTTTAGGTTTAAAAGTGAATGTTTGATAGTATGTTCCTGCATTCCCCTTTGGCAGCAGTCCAATATTTTCCATTCTTTTCTGTAAATAATCTGCTGCTAGTAGTTCTTGTGGTGTTCCTGTTTCACGGCCAACCAAGCTATCACTAGCCAAAAAAGCAATATCTTCCTTAAGGGTTACTTTCTTGGGAACTGCATCTTTACAGGATACGATAACTAGAAAAATTATTGCAATAAATGACAATTTGCGCTCCATAGCATTTATTTTTACTCAAAAATACATATCAAATGAGAATTCTATTGGTTTCTGCGCTTCTATTTCTTATTGCTAGTTGCAAAACGGAGTCTAAAAAACAACCTGTTAAAGAAGAGAAAGCTACCTCTTTAATGGCTGGAACTGATACCTTAATTTATCCAGAAGAAAAGCATTTTAAAAGTATTCGTCAAATCACTTTTGGAGGTGATAATGCAGAAGCATATTGGAGTTGGGATGATAAGCAAATGATTTTTCAATCTAACAATACAGCATGGGGCTTAGAATGTGATCAAATGTTCTTAATGAATATTGAGGAAAACTTCAAAGACAATAAGCCTCCTATGATTAGTACAGGTTTTGGGCGAACTACTTGTGCTTATTTTCTGCCCGATAATAAACACTATGTCTATGGCTCTACCCATTTAGTTGATAAAGAATGTCCTGAAGTACCACTAAGAAAAAACGGTAATTATGTTTGGCCAGTTTACGATTCGTTTGACATTTTTGTTGCCGATTTAGAAGGAAATATTACTGCCCAATTAACCAATAGAAAAGGATATGATGCAGAAGCGACAATATCTCCAAAAGGTGATAAAATTGTTTTTACCTCGGATAGAAGTGGTGATTTAGAATTGTACACTATGAATCTGGACGGGTCAGATGTAAAGCAAATTACAGATGAGCTTGGTTATGACGGCGGTGCTTTTTTCTCCCCAGATGGTTCAAAATTAATTTTTCGAGCATCTAGGCCAACAACTCCAGAAGAGATTAAAAAATACAAAGGGTTATTATCTGAAGGATTAGTTGAGCCTACAGATATGGAGCTTTTTATCTGTAATGCTGATGGCAGCGACCTAAAGCAGCTTACTTTTTTAGGGAACGCTAATTGGAGTCCATTTTTTCATCCCTCTGGTGAGAAGATACTATTCTCAAGTAATTTTGAAGCTGAAAAAGGTTTTCCTTTCAACCTTTATTTTATAGATATTGATGGTAAAAA
>CAYTRI010000158.1:0-5657 GCA_964440105.1 uncultured Flavobacteriaceae bacterium | reverse complement strand
TACTAGAAGACCAAGTTACAGAAGCATCACTGGCATCTGCCGGGCTTACTGTTGCAGTAAGTTGTTGGTTGTTGCCTTGTATTAGTGTGGCAGTATCAGGATTAACACTTATTCCAGTAACAGCAATTGTTCCACTTTCCACTGTTATGATTGAATTAGCCGTGTAGTTACCATCATTAGTAGTTACTGTAATGGTAGCTGTTCCTGGGTTTATTGCACTAACAAATCCATTAGCATCAACTATTGCTACAACTGTATCGCTAGAAGACCAAGTTACAGAAGTATCACTTGCGTTTGTTGGATTCAAAGTTGCTGTAAGTTGTTGGTTGTTGCCTTCTATTAGTATAGCTGAATTTGGATTAACACTAATTCCTGTAACAGCAATGGTTTCAGCTTCTACTGTTATCATCGAATTAGCGGTATAATTACCATCATTAGTAGTCACTGTAATAGTTGCAATTCCTTCTGCTACTGCGGTTACTAAACCGTTAGTATCTACTGTTGCTACAGCTGTATTGCTAGAAGACCAAGTTACAGAAGCATCACTAGCATCTGCTGGGCTTACTGTTGCTGTAAGTTGTTGGTTATTGCTTTCAATTATTGTAGTTGTATCTGGGTTTACACTTATTCCAGTAACAGCAATAGTTGCAGCTTCTACTGTTATAGAAGAGCTAGCAATATAGTTACCATCATTAGTAGTTACTGTAATAGTAGCGTTTCCTTCTGCTACTGCAGTTACTAAACCATTAGTATCAACAGTTGCAATAGCTGTATTACTAGAAGACCAAGTTACAGAAGCATCACTGGCATCTGCCGGGCTTACTGTTGCTGTAAGTTGTTGGTTGTTCCCTTCAATTATTGTGGCAGTATCAGGAGATACACTTACACCAGTAACTGCTATTATATCTTGACAGATTTTTGTTACGATTATATCATCAATACCAGCTTCCACAATATCGCCTGCTGAAGGTCCGTCAGAAGCGGAGATTTGGATAACTAAATTAGAATCTGCTGGAATAGTAGCTGTTGCCTCTGTCCATGCTGCATTAATGGTTTCATCGCCATAAGTAACAAGGGTTGTAAAAGTAGTACCTCCATCTAAAGAATATTCTAATAAGAAGTAATCTCCAGTTGCATCATCTCCTACGTCTCGTTGTCCAAAAAAGTACCATAGAGATAATTCTGCATCGTTTTCTATCGAATAGACAGGCGATGTTGCTATAGAAACCCCACCATCAATATCATCAGTTCCAATAGCGGTGTTTGTGCCTGTAAAAAAAGCATTTGTTCCTATTGGACTATGGTCATTTTCTACTTGTGTTTGTAATCCATTTGCAGCATACCCAGAAGGGTCTGCCACCACAAAAGTACCAGTAGTAGCCGTACCAGAAGTAGTCCAATCGTTACCTGTTCCATTTTCAAAATCGACCTCTACTAGAATTTCAGTGTTTTCACATGGGCAAATAGTTGCGCAAGATCCACCACAATCAATACCAGTTTCATCCCCATTCTGAATACCGTCGTCACAAGTTGGCTGAGGTGGCTCTGGTTGACTTTCAGTGATAACTAGGAACTGATTAATATCAGGATTTATAATTTCATCAACATTGCCGGAAGGCCAGCGTACCACTACTTTATCTACGGTATTATTAACACCAAGACCAAAATGTTGCGTAAATGTATTTACCAAACCATAACCTTCACCAGAGCGAACATCTCTTATTTGTATTCCCCAAGTTCCATATAGTTCTACTCGGGCACCAATAGCATTAATATTACTATCCGTTCCGGTTAATTGAATATTTAAAAAGTTGTTTGAGTTTCCTTCGTTTAACCAAATACGGTCTTTAGTCGAACTTGGAGAATTTAGCCCTGAAGCATACCCTGCATATATATCTAGAAAACCATCATGATTTAAATCTCCGACAGAAAATGAATGAATTTGATCAGAGTTAAACGGATTTTCTGCATTCTGAAAGGTTCCATCTCCGTTGTTATAGAAAAGGAAATGTGCATCAGTACCTGACACCATTAAATCTATAAAACCATCATTGTTAAAATCTTTAAAGAAACCTTGAATACCATAAATATTGGCTGGGTCAAGTGATTCTGAAATTCCACTACCGGCGGTTACTTCTGTAAAAGTACCATTACCATTGTTGCGCATTAAATTTGGTCCTGAACCGTGATTAATGATAATAGCATCTAAATCACCATCATTATCAATATCACCGAAATCTGATAACCAAGTTTGTTCTCCTATTTTAAGATTAGCTTCTGCGGCTACTTCATTGTAATTGTTATTACCATCATTCTGCCATAACATATTTATACGGCGTGGGTCGGTGGGATCTGTTACGCCACCACGACATTTAGATATGTATAAATCTAAATCCCCATCATTATCATAATCAATCCACATACTGGCATAGTTTCCGGAATTATCGCTGGATGGTGTTGTTTCTGTACTTATCAAATTCTCGTTGAAAGCGAAAGTTCCATCTTGATTGTTTTGATATCCTCTAGATTCAGCATCGTCATGGCAAGCAAAAATATCTGAATAGCCGTCATTATTAATATCAGCAAAATTAACACCCTGTAAAAAGATATTTGAACTCGGTAAGTTGTCTTGTGTGAAAGAATTGTTACCGTTATTATTTTTGATGATTTTTAGATTGTCATATGCACCTCCGGAGGTAATATCATTGTAACCATTTTGGTCGAAATCAGCAATAGCCGTCCCCCATTGATTTTGTGTACTAACAGCTCCGTGATCATGACTGGTAAATTGTTGTCCAGCGCCATTTTGATACTGAATCCTTAGATTTCTTGCTGAATTAAATTGAACAATATCATCCTTACCATCACCATTCATATCAATAACTCCCATAGGTAAGCCACTAAAGTTATCCTGACCCAAAAGACTTGTACCATCTATGAAGGAAACTGTATTTCCGCCTGGGTTACTATTATTTACCGCAATTGAAGTGGTAGCTTGATCTGATTCTGAACCATCATTTACAGTTAATGTTACCGTGTATGCTCCAACATTTGTGAATATATGGCTAGTTGTTATGCCTGTAGCTGTATTACCATCACCAAAATCCCAAGAATAGGTTAATGGATCATTATCTGCATCGGTTGATGCGGATGCATCAAAGTTAACGCTCAAAGGAGCTATGCCGTTTACAGTAGATGCAGAAAAGGCTGCAACTGGAGGTGAAGATGTAGTTGGTGTAAGGCTATTAATCCAATCTTCAATTAATTGTACACCACCTGCATCAACAACATCTTTAGATATCGGTGGCATTTCAATCCCTGTTTGTGTTGAATTCATTCTAAAATGTGCCATGGAGTTTGGTACATCTTCTGGTATTATTACTTTAGGACTACTTAGACCTTCATCATATATTACATCGCCATATATAATATTTTGATTTTCTAGTGGCGTAGTATATCGCGCATCAAACATAGCAATGTTATCTACGGTAGGGTTGTGGCAGCTTGCACAATTCACATCAAGATAGGTTCTAGCTCTATCCTCTACAGAACGGCTTGTATCATCTTTAGCAGCAACAGCAGGGTAGTTTGTTACATTAGTATCCGTAATATTTTCAGAAATAATACCTAGTTCGCTAAGGTTAACTAACTGATTCATAGTAATACCCGAACTTGGATATGTAATTTCTTTATTTAGGTTTCTAGTTTTTGGACCTAATACACTTCCGTTTTGTGGAAAGTGACAAGAAGCACATTCGTTTCTACTTGGGTAGTGCCAAGATTGCGTAACTCCGTTTACTATAACATCTTCATCAACAGAGTCATTTAATAACGTGGCATCAGTTTGTGCAGCATTCCATTTATAGGTAAGATAATAGTAAACATCGTCATCACCTTTTACTTCAAAACGAGTTTCTAGTCTTTGACCACCTAATTCAAAATGTTTTATAAGAACAGTTCCTTTTGGAAAATCCCACGCTTCGTTAGTAAGTGTTACTTGTTCGTCTGCAGTATCGTAAGTACCATCGTTAGGTATGGCCATCCATCTTTTCTTATCGGCTCCATCTGACCAAAAAGGTTCAATCATGTCATATGGTATCAAACCTGGACTAGGGGCTAAAGTATTCAAATTTGAAAAGACTCCAGTTGCCGATAATAAGGTGGGAATACCCGTATTACCGTTTGGAGTTGTTAAAGGAAGATTTCCGTTTAAGAATTTTCCGATTGGTTCAGGGTTTATTGCTGGAGCTATAAGAGCTTGAACTCTATTGATATTATTTTTATATTCAGTAGGTAATTGGCCTATATTCTTCTCTTTAGAAGTTAGTAATTCCCAATCATGTAATGATTTTAAATTATCTTCAGTATTATATGCCAAAAGCGTATATTCTGATTTTTTTGCTTCAAGAAATTGGTGTTTATAAAATAGTAGAAGTGCGGTAAAACTACTTATAACTGCAAAAATCAATATCTTTTTATTCATTAGAATACTTATTTATAGTACAATAAATTACTTGACATATACCCAGAAAAATTCTAGTATAAATCTTAATAAAGTATCGCAAGATGCTAAATGAAAAATTTGAAACGTTAATTTTTTAACAATTATCGATTATAGGTAGGTATTACTAGTTTAAAAGACTTTACTGCATTAAAAAAGTAGTCTTAAACGCACAATAAATTTTGATAGTAGTTATAAGCTTTAGCTAATGATTTTTGAAACAAATTCATCAATTCTATTTGTTCCATGAGCTGTTAAATGCTTAATAAATGCAGAACCAATAATGGCACCTTTTGCGGTTTTTGTTGCTTGTTGAAATGTTTCTGAATCTTTAATGCCAAAACCGACAATCTGTGGGTTCTTTAAATTCATTTTGGCAATTCTCTCGAAATATTCTGTTTGTTCATTTCCAAACCCAGATTTAGAACCCGTAACACTTGCAGAACTCACCATATAAATAAATCCTTCAGAAGCTTTATCTATTTGACGAATACGTTCAACACTCGTTTGTGGTGTAATTAAAAATACATTTAATAAGCCATATTTATTAAAAATAGCTTCATACTGGTCTTGGTATACATCTAAAGGCAAATCGGGCATAATAATTCCATCAATACCAATCTCATTACACTTTTTACAAAATTCTTCCACGCCGTATTGTAACATAGGATTAAAATATCCCATGATTATAAGCGGTATAGAAATTGTTTTACGAATAGCAGCCAGCTGCTCAAAAAGTTTCTCGGTTGTCATTCCATTTTTAAGTGCAGTAGTGGAACTATCTTGTATTGTGGGGCCATCGGCTAAGGGGTCACTGAACGGAAGTCCAATTTCAATCATATCTACGCCACTTTTTTCTAAATCTTGAATGATTTGTACCGTATCGTTTATAGCTGGATAACCTGCAGTAAAATATATGGAGAGGAGTTTTCCGTCCTGTTGTAATTTTTGATGAATTCTGTTCATTTATTTTATTCTTTTTGTCATTTCGATAAGAATCCTAATAACCATTGGAGCAATTGAGGAATCTATTTAGATTTTTCACTTTGACTTCGACTGCGCTCAGCCTGACAGGGCAAAATGATAATCAGACTTATAACTTAAAATAGTCAATGTATGTATTCAAATCTTTATCGCCTCGGCCAGATAAACTAAT
>CAYTRI010000157.1:0-5673 GCA_964440105.1 uncultured Flavobacteriaceae bacterium | reverse complement strand
GGTAATAAAAAGATATTCCTAAAGTTCTTTTGTTACTTAGGAGCAGTCTCGTGTATTGGATTGTACTGGTTTTCTTTGGAAAATATATATTTTGGTTTGGCCTGTTACTTTTTTGGCTTGGTTGGGTTTTGGGTAAGTTTCGCCATCAATAATTCTTATTTGCCAGATATTGCTTTTCCAGAGCAGCAAGATCGTATTAGTGCAAAAGGGTTTTCTCTAGGCTACATAGGAAGCGTTATTCTACTTTTATTTAACCTGAGTATGGTATTGTTTCCAAAATTTTATGGTTTTGCTGATGAAGTGGGTAATCCTGCAGAGATGAAAGCAATGAAGGTTTCTTTTGCAACTGTTGGTATTTGGTGGGCAATTTTTAGTCAATACACGTTTAAACATCTCCCTAAAGGTTACAAACGTACTGGAGAAAGAAAGAACATCATTTTAAATGGATTTAAAGAACTAAAAAGTGTTTGGCATCAGTTAGGAGAACAAATTAAACTAAAGCGATATTTAGGTGCTTTTTTTGTGTACAGTATGGCAGTGCAAACAATAATGTTGATAGCAACTTATTTTGGAGAAGAAGAAATTGTCTGGGGTTCAGATGACTTTAGGACAACTGGTTTAATTGCTAGTATTCTTATTATTCAAGTCATCGCAATTGCTGGAGCATACTTAACCGCGTTTTTATCAAAAAAATATGGTAATGTCCGAACACTAATTTGGGTAAATTTAGTTTGGATCTTATTATGTGTTTACGCTTATTTTTTACAAACTCCTACAGATTTCTTTATTGCTGCAGCTCTAGTTGGTGTTGTTATGGGAGGTATACAAGCCCTATCTCGTTCTACATATTCTAAATTTTTACCAGACACCACAGATACCACTTCGTTTTTTAGCTTTTATGATACTGCTGAAAAGATAGGTATCGTAATAGGAATGTTTATTTATGGTTTTGTAACGCAGCAAATGGAAAGTGCTAGGCCAGCAACTTTAATTCTTGGAATATTCTTTTTAATAGGCGCCTTTTTATTGGCAAGGGTAAATAAAAAGCCCCAACTAAATAGTTAGGGCTTTCAGCGTTTATTGATTGATGTGATTGTTTTCTGATTGTTCGCTTGTTAGTAGCTGTTAATATCGCCCGAGCCAGAAGTTTTTGTATCTATCTTCTTTGGATTTCCTTTATAACTAATATCTCCTGAGCCTGCTACTCTAGCTTTTAACATTTGATTTGCGGTAACTTTAATATCTGCAGAACCAGAAACTTGAGCGTTAACAAATTCAGCATCTAAATCGTAAGCCTTAATATCTCCTGAGCCAGCTACTCTAACATCTAAGTTATTTGTTTTTCCCGATAAGTTCATGTCCCCAGAGCCAGATAATGTAGCCTCTACTGAACTTGCTTCAATTTCTAATGAAAGGTCTCCAGAACCTGATACTTTAGTCTTAAAATTATCAGACTTAATTTTAGTTTCACCAACTACATCGCCTGATCCAGAAAGTGATACCATATCTATGGCTTCAACAGGAACAGTAATATAAATTCCTGAATTCCAATTAGAAGGCTTAAGATTAACTCCTTTTTCTACCTTTATAACAAGTTTTCCATCTTTCACTTCAGTTTTAATATACTCTAAAAGGTTTTCTTCTCCCTTTAAAGTTAGCTCACCTTCATTACCGTCTATTAGTTTTACATCAAACCAACCTGCAACCGCAACTGCATCATAGTCTCCAACAGATCTTTCAATAGTTACTGTTTTACCATTTCCTTTTACTCTTTTTCCCCATTGCGCAGTAGCAACAACAGAAAATAATACTAAACTTAACGTTACTAATTTTTTCATGATTGTGTTTTTAGTTTTTTGATTATTAATTTTTATAGAATGATACTCCGCCGTAATCGCTCTCTATAGTGACTCTATTGCCAGAGTTTGCTTTACCATAATATCCTTTATAATACTTGTCTGAGGATTTTACTTTACTAACATTTATTGTAAAGTCGTCCTTACCACTTACACCTGCATATTCTGTAGTAATTTCAAAATCGAAGTGGTATCCAGAATCGTATCCTATTTTTATTCCAGTATAGTCAGACTTAATATTAATATTACCTGCATCCGCAGCCATTTTGCCAATTTTTACAGAACCGTAATCTGAGGATACATCAACATTGCCATGTACTTCTCCCAATTTAATACCAATGTAATCTCCAACACCCTGTACATTTTTTACATTGCTTACTTCCATGGAACCATAGTCCGATCTGTAATCCAAGTTCCCCATTTTTCCAATAACTGCGTTAGTATAATCTGCCCTAATGGTTAAATCACCAGCTTTATCAACAGTAAAACCTGAATAATCTGCAATAATTTCCCCACTATTAATGTAATCAAATGTAGAGCGAGAAGTATAATCAAATCGTAATTCGTTGTTTCTTCCCCGTAATTCACCGATTTCCATTTTTCCGTAATCACAGTTTATTTTTGCATGACCGTCTACTCTGTCTACATAAATATTACCATAATCATTATTAAGGTTAATATTGTTTTTAACAGGAAGTTTTATAGTATAGTTCACTTGCACGTTAACGTTGTTCCGTTTTCCCCAGTTCCAACCCCAATTACGATCTTTATCACCAAATCTTGTAATGGCAGACACCATGCTAGTGCTATTCTCAAAATCAACATCAATCTCACGAAGTCTTTCTGTTACTTTTTCCTCGTTGTTGCCATTGGTTTTAATGTGAACCTCAATCATCACCATGTTTTGATCCCAAGAAGTTACATTTAAATTACCGTAGCTGTTTTTAACTTTAAAAAGCGCATCTGAGTTTACATTAAATTCTTTTTTAATAGTTTTTTCTTTAGTGTACTTACCCTTTCCTCCACCTCCACCGTCACTTGCGTTTATGGTAAATGGCACCAATAAAAGGGTTAATATTAAATTCTTAAATAGTAAAGTTCGCATCATTATATGATTTTAAATTTTTAATTTCTTCGATATTGTTTAATACTTCTTTTAGCAAATCAATTCTAGTTTGAAAATTGATAATCATAGCATTCAGTATTATTTTGCTATTTCCTCCGTTAAGTAAATCTTGCTCTAGTTTTTGATAATCACCCTCAAGTTTATTTAACTGTAACAAGGTATCATCAACGAGTTGCGCTGTTTCTGGAGCTGTTTCACTCTTCAACTGTTCTACCTGCTCTTCAATTAAACTGGCAAAATAAAATTCAGTTTTAGTAACTTCCGGAGCAATCTCAACTACTTGCTCTTTTATATTAGGTTGATTATTAAAAAATTGGAACCCCAATAAGCATAGTAATACTACAGAAGCAGCAATTGATAAAGGTCTTAGCCAGTTTCTTTTTTTCTTTTGTAGACCGACTACTCCTTTAGAACTATTTAGTTTTTCTAAAAATCGGGCTTGATGATTTTCCTCTGGACTCTCAAAGTCAAAGTCGTCTTTTAACCTATCAAATAATATTTTTATTTCGTCTTTCTCTTTCATAATTAAGCATTTACAGTCAACCTTTTTCTTAGGTTTTCTTTAGCTCTAGAAATTGTAGTTCTACAATTTGCATAGCTTATATCCATTATTTTACTTATTTCTTCATAATCATAACCTTCAATTAAATGTAAGGTCAAAGAAACTCTGTAATTGTCTTTTAAACTTTTCATGGTTTCCATCACTTTTTGAGCCTTCAGTTCAGTATAACCACTTTGATCTAAAACAACTCCATCATTATCTTCGACCTTGTACAATACATCTTCGATATCAGAAGTTTGCATCCTCTGTTGTTTTCTGTAATGATAGATACTGTTGTTTACTACAATTCTTTTTAACCATGCCCCAAAGGTTACTTCGCCTTTAAATGTATGCAGCTTCATAAACGCGTTTAAAAATGATTCTTGCATTACATCTTCGGCTTCTGCTGTATGTTTTACAATTCGTAAAGCGGTATTGTACATTGCTTTATAATAGCTATTGTAAATTTCTAGCTGAGCGCTTGGCTTCCCTTCTAGACACAATTGCAATAATGCGTCAGTATGTTCATTTTTGTGGCTCAAAAAGTGAATGGTTTGTCTTATAGATTATACAATTTACCATTTGTTACACTTTGTTTTATTTTTTTTCATTTTCAGTGGCATAAGAATTGCATTTAAGTACTGAAATAGATTGTAAATGTTATGATAACACCTTTGTTAATAGCATTTTAGACTATTAAATAAAACAAGTAGTACTACTGAAGACTATTTGTTCAATGACAGAATGACCGATATAGATATTATGGGAGAAGTAAAATTTACAAATATTGACAATATGTCCTTGCAAGGAATAGATGAGGATTCGGAATTAATACCATTATTAACTCCGGAAGATGAAGAGGAGATGAATAAGGAACAATTACCAGAAACCCTGCCAGTTTTGCCGTTACGTAATACGGTATTATTTCCAGGTGTGGTAATACCAATTACTGCTGGTAGAGATAAGTCCATAAGCTTAATAAAAGATGCTAATAATGGGAATAAAACTATTGGTGTAGTTTCTCAAAAAGATGCAGAAACTGAAGACCCACAAGTAAAGGATATAAATACTTTAGGTACAGTAGCTCGCATTCTTAGAGTATTACAAATGCCAGATGGTAATACTACTGTTATCATTCAAGGAAAAAAGCGTTTTGAAATTGCTGAGGTTCTTACAGAAGACCCATATATGACTGCTACTATTAGGGAGGCAAATGAGACCAGACCAGACCAAAAAAGCAAAGAGTTTTTGGCCATAATAGAGTCTATCAAAGATTTAGCGTTTAAAATCATCAAGGATAACCCCAACATTCCTAGTGAAGCAACCTTTGCAATCAAGAATATTCAAAGTAATTCTTTCTTAATCAATTTTGTTTCTTCCAATTTAAATCTTGGAGTTACAGAAAAACAACATTTGTTAGAGATACCTGATTTACAAGAGCGAGCACTAGCTACATTGAAGTATATGAATCTTGAATTTCAAAAATTGGAATTGAAGAACGATATACAATCTAAGGTTCGTAGCGATATGGACCAACAGCAGCGAGAGTACTTTTTACATCAACAGATGAAAACTATCCAAGAAGAATTGGGTGGCGTTTCTTATGAAGAAGAGGTTGATGAGATGAAGGTAAAGGCCAAAGGAAAGAAATGGGGTAAGAAAGTAAAGGAGCACTTTGAAAAAGAATTGGCTAAAATGCAACGTATGAATCCTCAGGTTGCTGAATATTCAATACAGAGAAATTATTTGGACTTGTTTCTAGATTTACCATGGAATGAGTTTTCTAAGGATAAGTTTGATTTAAAAAGGGCAGAGAAAATTCTTGATAGAGACCATTATGGTCTTGAGGATGTAAAAAGAAGAATAATAGAGTATCTAGCAGTTTTAAAATTGCGTAATGATATGAAATCGCCAATTCTTTGTTTGTATGGCCCTCCAGGGGTTGGTAAGACTTCTTTAGGAAAATCCGTTGCTGAAGCTTTAGGTAGAGAATATGTGCGTATATCTTTAGGTGGTTTACGAGATGAGGCAGAAATACGAGGTCATCGTAAAACCTATATTGGAGCTATGCCAGGTAGAATAGTTCAAAGCCTTAAAAAGGCTGGGACATCTAATCCGGTTTTTATTCTAGATGAGATTGATAAACTATC
>CAYTRI010000156.1:0-5722 GCA_964440105.1 uncultured Flavobacteriaceae bacterium | reverse complement strand
TTTTGACCCGACATTTAAGCGGCATTTACCATAAACACTACGTTTATTGAGGTTTTTTAGATTGACTTCGACTGCCTGCCCAATCGACAGGAGGGCGTTCAGTCTAACTATGTAAAGTGATAATGCATGGTCATTTCGACAGATTTAAGTCGCTAGGAATTTAAAATCGTTTTTTGTGGATTAATTCCCCTTCAATATCAAAATAACGCCAAGTACCCACTTGATCATCTTTACGAAAACGCCCAGTGATTTTCTTTTCGCCAGTAGAATAATACTCTTCATAACGCCCATTTTTAAGTCCGTCCTTTAAATCCACTTCAAAACGAATACTTCCATTGCTGTACTTTTTTGCGAAAGATTTTGCATTTAAATCGGTTGGGTAAATTGGTTTTAAATCGAAAATAGCATCGGTAACAGTGCTATTTTGTAATACGGTCTTATTGATTATCTGAATATTCTGAAATTGTGAATTTGCCTTAACCTTTTCAACATCTTGGTAATTTACAACCATTGTACTCTCAAATAAATTATCCTCTGGGGTTAATTGAAACCCAATCTGCGGAAAGCAAATAATAAAATCTTTGTTTTTTCTTAGTTGTGTTTTTGTAGTCCTATCCGCCAAAGCATACATATTATTATATAAAACAGGGATATTACTGTACACAAATAGACTTGATTCTTTTTCAAACTTTTTATCAAAATCTATAAAGTCATCAGAAGTTAATAAGGTTTCCTTCTCCACATAGTTAGAGATAATTGTTTTTAGCGTATTAGGATTGTTACTAAAAACCACATAATCCGCTATTTGGGTAAAATAAGGTTTATCAAACTCCTCAAATCTATTCCCTAACAAGATTTTAAAGAACCCCTTAATGGAAAGAAAATTAATTTCATGCCCTTTATAAGTAACTGCTTTAAATTTAACCGGTGTTTTCTTTTTTAGCTGTTTTAACACAAAATCTAGATTCGTTTTTGCAGCTGCGCTGTCTTTAGATTTTAAAACCAAAGCCAAATCGTTCTTTCCTTTTGAAATATCTGATTGTATTTGGAGTAGTGCAATTTCATCTCCAATCCAATCCACAAAATTTTCTTTTACATCAATCTTTAGAGATTTCTCTACTTTTTCAATTCCTGCAGTATAGCTTTTATATTGTTCAGAGCTATTAGCCTCTTGAATAACTTCAAAATTTCTGTAGAATTCAGAAAAACTATCAAACCCGTAACTTATATAAAGTGCTGTTCGTTTAGGAGCAATTTTAGGGATAGTCCGTTTTGCTGTGCCCGATTTCTGAAGTGCTTCTAAATAATTCTCATTAGCAAAACTGATGTTAGTAAAACCATTAGCAGTAATTGTACTATTCTTATCCAAATCAAAACTAAAACCAGAGAATTTAAAATTATTGCTCACACGATTCATCCAATCACTTTGCTCATTTGAAAAACGCTTGTAATAGTCATCTAAATAATCGTATTGTACATACAAACGAAACAAATTCTCATAGCCTACTTTTTGATTTACCTCAATAAAACTTAAATCCCTACCTAACACCGGTTCTTGATATTGGTCAATAGAGGCTTCTACTAAAGTATGCGTATAAGAAGCAACTAACTGATTTTTAATAAAACCCAAGTACATGGTTTCTTTGTTCTTCCTATCATAAATCTCCAGGATTTCTTGATTATGGTAATTACGTTTACTCAACACATAGCCCTCGTTTAGTAAAGTGTTTAAGTATGTTTTTAGTAATTTTAATTTCGCAATTCGTTTTAAATCCAGAACATAGAAGATTCCATAATCCTTTTCGGAAATCATGTGGATTGAAATGAACAAAGAGCGTCCATCAAAGAATTCAAAAAGCTTTCGTTTGTTATTAAAAATGGTATCAACTTTCTGAATGTTCTCTGTAAGCTCTGCGAAATATCCATTTTTTTGAAGGTGAAGCCAGGCTTCGCTTTCACTTATTTTTTTCCAGCTTTCTACAGGTTTTTCAGATTCAATTACAAAAACAGCATCTTTTGGAATAAGATAAACCGATTGTAAATTGGTTTTTGGGGAGAGTACAAATACGTATAGGAGGTATAATAGATAAAGTGTGAATACACCTAAAACTCCAAAAAGCAGTTTTTTTCTACTCATCATTAGCACGATATTTCTTAAGAACGAAAAAAGTAATCCTTTAGTTTGATACAAACTAAAATGCTTATTTATTTAAAAATTAATTCAACTCTAATTTCTTTTTGTAAGAATAATATGTAACATTTAGAAAGTTATTACATATTATTTATGTAATTATACCGTTCTAAAACTATAAAATCTTAAATACATGGAATTTAAAAATCCAATTCATTTACTCTGGGATGGCATCCTTTTGCTCCCAATTTACGGAATCATTGATTCAAAAACTGCCCAAGATATTATGGAATCTATGCTAGAAAAAATTGTTAGCAGCCAATCCAAAGTTATCATACTAGATATTTTAGGTGTAGTAACTGTTGATAGTGCCGTAGCAAATCACTTAATAAAGATTACTCAAGCAACTAAACTAATGGGGGCAGACTGTGTCATTTCAGGAATTTCTCCACCAATAGCACAAACTCTAGTTGGACTCGGGATTAATTTGGGTGAGGTAGAAACTCAGGCAACTTTAAAAGATGCTTTAAAGAAAGCATTTCAAATCACTAATTTAAAAGTTGAGTCAAAAGAAGCTTGATTTTACTTTTAAACAAAAAAAATGATTCAAAATTTAAACTCTCAAGTTTCGATAAATCGGGTTGAAAACGCATTAATTGTAAATATATATAGTGAGTTGTATGATGAGGTAATTACCAAACTAAAGGCACAACTACTTAAAACTGTTTATAATGAACATATCACGGGAATAATTATCGATTTATCCTTAGTGGAAATTATAGATTCTTTTGTACTTAGGGTTTTAGTAGATATTGCAGATATGGCTAAACTAATGGGGGCTAAGACTTATTTTTCTGGTATGAAACCTGAAATTGTTGCATCCTTAGTAGACTTTGGTAAAGAAGTTTCAAATATACAAGTAGTGCTTAATGTTGATGAAGGACTACGAAAATTTAAAGAGATGAATCTTTGAAGGTGAAAATAGATTGTGAAGCGGATATTTCAAAAGCTATACAAGCTGGATTCGATATTTCTAAAAAAATTGGATTTTCAAACACCAAGCAATCAATGATAGCAACAGCTATTTCTGAACTGTCCAGAAATATTTTGGTCTATGCCCAAACTGGTGAAATTAGACTAACCGCAATAAAAAACGGTATTAAAGTAATAGCTAACGATAATGGCCCTGGGATTGAAAATTTAAAATTGGCAATGACCGAAAACCATAGTACTGCAAACACATTAGGTATTGGCCTCCCGGGGACAAAGCGATTAATGGATAGTTTTTCAATAGAAAGCACCCTTGGTATTGGAACTACTATAATTATTAAAAAATGGCTGTAAATGACTATCAAAAATTTAATTATGGTATTTCATCAAAACCTTTTGGACAAGAAACTGTATCTGGAGACTTAGGCTTTGTTAAAGTTTTAGATGACATTATTTTTTTGTCTGCAATAGATGTGGCAGGTCATGGCATAAAAGCTGCTAAAATTGCTCGCACTATATTATCATTTTTACAAATGAATTGTTCTATGAATTTACCTGAACTCGTTAAAAAATTACATGAAAGCCTCAAAGGAACAAGAGGCTGTGCTGGCAGTTTCTGTAGAATTAATATTTCTGATTTTGAACTCGAGTATCTAGGTGTTGGCGATACAAAGGCAAAGGTTTTTGGTGAAGATGATAAAAACTTTTTTAATCGCCCTGGAATTATTGGTTATGTCTTACCAACATTAAAATGCCAGAACTACACGCTTAAATATTCTGATGTTTTGGTATGTCATTCCGAAGGTGTTAAAGGTCATTTTCAGATAAATAGCTTACATATTGGTAAAAATGAATCTTCATTAACCATTGCAAAAAGTATAATTAGTCAATACGGGAAAGAATCTGATGATTCTATCTGTGTGGTTCTAAAAAGAGAAAAATGATTGTTATAGGCACATTAACTGTAAGAAATTCTGATGAAATCATAAGAGCAAGAGAAAAACTGCGCAAGATTTCTAAAATCCTAGGTTTTTCAAATATTAATGCTACCAAGATAGCGTCTCTAATGTCCGAATTATCAAGAGAACTTCTCTTAAAATCAGATAACTTTAATATTTCAATTGCACTTATTGAAGAAAATATAAAACAATTACAAATAGAGTTTGTCTCAAAAACCAAGATATCATTATCAGAAAGCAGTCCATATCATTTCTTTTTTGATGGAATTCAACAAGAATCACTAAAAGAAAAAAAAGGAGACTCGTTAATTTTAAAAAAGAAGATTTCAAATCAATCCTTTTTGTATGAAAAAGAACTACTTCAAAAAATAAAGGCTGAATTTAATAAATACAACAAACTAGAACTCTTAAATCAGCTAGAGAATAAAAATATTGAACTTCAAAAAGCATATGAAAAATTAAAAACTTCTCAAGAAGAATTATTGAATAGAACACAACATATGGCTAACCTAGGAGGTTGGGAGATTGATATAGTAAATATGAGTGTAGAATGGACAGATCAGGTTTCTCGTATTCATGAACTTCCACTAAATACAAGACCAAATGTAGAAGAGGGTATAAAATTTTATGCTCCCGAGGCAAGACCAATAATTACAGAAGCAGTAAACCAAGCCATTGAAAAAGGAATTTCTTACGACTTGGAACTACCCTTTATTACCGCTAAGGGAAATCATAGATGGGTAAGAGCAATTGGATTCCCAGAAAAGAAAGGAAAAAAAGTGGTGCGGCTTTACGGTTTTTTTCAAGATATAACGGTTAAGAAAAGTGCTGAACTCTCTCTAGAAAGAAAAAACAAAGAGTTAGAACAGTTTGTTTATATAGCATCACACGATCTCCAAGAGCCATTAAGGACAATTTCTAACTTCATCAATATTATTGACACTGAATACAATAACCATTTTGATGAGCTGGCACAAAAAAGTATGTTCTATATTAAAGAGGCCACAAACAGAATGAGTAATTTAATAAAAGGGCTTCTAGATTATTCTGTAATTGGAAGAAATGAAGAACTTAAAATTGTGGATACACAAAAAATTGTAGATGCTGTTTTAAACGATTTGCACTTGGCCATTTCTGAGAAAGACGCCAAGGTAAATGTCAAAAAATTACCAAAAGTATACGGTTCGGAAAGTGAATTACGTCAGCTTTTTCAAAACCTTATTTCTAATGCACTAAAATTTACAAAACCAGAAACTAGACCTATTGTATCTATAGAATCAAAAAAAGACAATCTCTATTGGCAATTTTCAATAAAAGATAATGGGATTGGCATAGCTAAAAAACATCAAGAAAAAATTTTCAAGATATTTCAGAGGCTTCATGATAAAAGCAAATACAAGGGTACAGGAATAGGACTGGCTAATTGTCAAAAAATAGTACAGCTACATCAAGGAAAAATATGGTTAGACTCTTTGCCTAATAAAGGGAGTACTTTCTATTTTACATTAATGGAAAAAGATAAAATGTAGTTTTTTATTTAAATTCTACAAAGTCTTCAAATCCTTTATGGTCTTGAATGCTACATCAACTTGATCATCATTAACCAAAATGGTAAACTCGTTAGTAGTAGAAATTACTTCGT
>CAYTRI010000155.1:0-5734 GCA_964440105.1 uncultured Flavobacteriaceae bacterium | reverse complement strand
CAATACATTCATTAATGGTTTGATAGCCATGTAATGCTCCAAGAATACCTAAGACGGAATGCCCTGCATTTAGCAAACGGAGCTTCATTTTTTCATAAGGTTTCACGTCGGGTACAAACTGTACTCCAACCTGTTCTAGTGCCGGACTACCGTTAGAAAATTTGTCTTCAATAACCCATTGTATAAAGGGCTCGCAAGTAACCGGCCATTCATCTTTTAAACCATAATTTTCAGCTAAAAACGAAATATCCTCAGCAGTAGTTACAGGAGTTATGCGGTCTACCATGCTGTTCGGAAATTTCACTTCTTTTTCAACCCATTCAGCTAATTCAGGATTTAACTTTTGGGTAAACGCTAATAACATCTTTTTAGTTACATCTCCATTATGTTCAATGTTGTCGCATGACAAAATGGTAAAGGCTGGGAGTTTACTATCCTTTCTTTTTTGTAAAGCTGCTGCCAAAAACCCATAAACTGATTTCGGATTTTCAGGATGCTTTAATTCTTCTTGAATAATAGGATTTTCAAAATCGAATTCGCCTGTTGAAGGATTGAAATTGTAGCCACCTTCAGTTATAGTTAATGAGACAATTTTGGTGTCTTCATGCGCCATTTTATCAATAACCGTTTGAGGGTCTTCAATAGCGAATTTGAAATCTACAATTGCACCTATTATATGAGGTTCAATGGTGCCGTTAGGGTGTTTAACCAATAAAGAATATAGGTGGTCCTGATTTTTTAAAATAGTACTGATATTGCGGTCTTCTTCTCGTAAACCAATACCACAAATACCCCAATCATTTGAGCCAGTCTTCTCTGCTAATTCTTGTAAATAATAGGCTTGATGTGATCTATGAAAACCACCAATGCCGATATGAACAATACCTGTTTTGAGTTTACTTCTATCAAAAGATGGCTTTGAAATATGCCCGTCAATTATAGTTAAGTTTTGTTGATTTAAGTGCTGCATATTTTATTTTTTTGATTTTCCACGTTGCAGGTTCCAATACGCTGTAATAAAGTAAATTATGGTGCAAATAAATGCATAAGTGTAGAAGGTTTCTCTATTTTCGATGTAGTTAATTTCAGCAGGGCTACCAAACAAAACATTAATGGCTAAGGCCAATGTAATCCCTAATGACATAATGGCGATTACCTTCAGTATTTTAGAAAGAATAGAAACATCTCGTTTCTTTTCTGGTTCTTGACTAGCTTTAAGTTCTTGAAATTTTTCGATTTGCACCTTTTGAATTTTTTCTTTTTTGATTTCTTCCGGATATGCATCTTTCGCTCCATATCTAGAAGCTAAAACTGTATAAATAAGTATGGTGAAAATCCAAGTTGGGATAAAGAGATAAAAGAAAGACATTACGTTAAATGCATTCAAGCCAAAACCAAAAACCAGACCTGCTCCCCAAGAGGCAACAGCTGGAAAGCTAAAGGAAAGTTGTTTGTAAGAAGACCAGTATCTCGTAAAGCCAATTCTTGGAAAAATTTGATGTTCAGCAAAAACTATCGCTCCTACCGGTACAACTAATAATCCAGCATAGGTGAGTAGGGGTAAAATTTGTGAAAACACAAAAGGAAAACAAGCAATTACCATGGTGACTAAACCAACGATAAGTGTAGTTTTCTTCCTTGATTTAGTAACAAAAATTGCCTGTGCTGCCAGACCTGCTCTATAGAGATTGGTAATAGCTGTAGTCCAGCCTGCAACGATTACTATGACAAACCCTGACCATCCTAAGGCGTAATAAGCAACATCACCAGGATCAAGAGCTACAATAGATTTTCCTAGAATTACGGCAGCCCCTGCACCCATAATTCCAGCTGCTATCCAAGCAACATAGTGACCAAACATCATCCCTGTGCTAGTAGCTAAACCATAGCTTTTCTTTTTAGCAAAGCGTAAAAGAGCCATATCAATAAGTCCAAAGTGGGTTATGGTATTGGCAGCCCACGCGAAACCAATTACTTCTATTAAACCAATACCGGGCTCACCATTACTATCAAGTCCAGTCCAAATCGACTGATTACCTAAGTTGATAAAGTCACTCCAGCCGCTCGGTAAAGTTTTATCGAGAACATCAATTGATAAAGCGGGTAGTAATACCATTGCGCCACTAGTAAACATAACAAATAACCATGGTGCACAGACCCCAGAGAAATCTGAGACTGCATTAAAACCATAAATAGCAATAGAAACTACCACAATACCCACGGCCAAAACAATAAATATGAACCAAAGGTTTGTTGGGTACCAATCTAGCTGTGCAGGAATGTTGAAAGCGAACCGCACTGCGGTTGAAGAAACCGTAATCATTGCAGCAGAAATCACCGAAAAAATTATGACGTTAGCCCAATTATAAAGCTTGGTCATAGAGTCACCTGCAATTTTATTGAGGTAAGTGTAAAGACTTAACCTTGTATCAACAGCAATTGGGGAAGTAATAAATGTCCAACTTAGAACGGCCAAAACATTGCCAATTAAAAGACCTAATAAAATATCCATGGTTTTTGCACCAAGGGCGACAAAGGTTGCACCAATAACAAATTCCGTTGCAGCCACATGTTCTGCTGCGTATAATCCAGCAAAATGTGTCCAATCATGTAATTTATGTTTAGCAACAGGGAGTTGTTCTTCGTCTAATTGTTCTAGATTTTTAAAATCTTCAGAAGTATTCATGATGTGTTTTGTTGTTGGTTAGTCTTTAATTCAGTGATGAAAATAAGCAGAACAATTGAGATACCAATACTTGAATATTGTTGACAAATATTATCCCATCAAACCACTAGGAATTTGTTAAATTTTCAACAATCGCTAGGATATTAAATTTTTCTAACGTTATATTTGTGTCAGAATACGATAACAAGTATTTTAAAGTTCAAACACGTATTGAATAGTTATCAAGAAAGGTGGAGGGATTAGACCCTATGAAGCCTTAGCAACCCTTTGTACTCCCCGATAGTTGTCGGGACAAAGAAGGTGCTAAATTCTACCTATTCCAAACAAAGCTTGGAATCTGTTGAATCTGTTTTCAATAGTAATAGGAAGGATAACAGTCATCGAAATTTCTTTCGAAACTATTTCTTATAACTTTTTCATTTTACCTAACTGTAATCGAACGGTAAGGGTTTGGCTTTTTAATTTTTTGTGGCCTGAGGTTTCAGACTGAGCTTGTCGAAGTCAACTCGAAGGGCTTAACTTTTAAAAACCAGTATTCCTTAAAAAACAAAAGGAGTGCATAAAATTGAAAAAAATGAGTACTCAAAAATTAGCAACTAACGCCTTACACGCTGGGCACGACACAACACAAACAGGTGGTACTAGAGCAGTGCCTATTTATCAATCAACATCGTATGTTTTTAATGATACAGACCATGCTGCCAATCTATTTTCTTTGGCAGAACTTGGGTTTATTTATACCCGTTTAAACAATCCTACCAATCAAATTTTACAAGAAAGACTTGCTGCATTAGAAGGGGGTGTAGGAGCAGTAGTATTCGCTTCAGGAACAGCGGCGATTTCAACTGGATTATTAACACTATTAAAAGCTGGAGACCATATTGTGGCTTCTAGCAGTTTGTATGGTGGTACCTTTAATTTGCTGAATGTTACTTTACCACGACTTGGGATTACAACTACTTTTGTAGATGCTTCAGACCCAACAAATTTTGGTGCGGCAGTAAAAGAAAACACTAGAGCAATCTTTGTAGAGTCTTTGGGTAATCCAAAACTAGATGTTTTAGATTTAAAAGGAATTTCTAAAGAAGCAAAAGCGGCGAAAGTGCCATTTATAGTAGATAATACGGTCGCCACACCTGGCTTGTTAAATCCAATTGAACATGGAGCAAACTTGGTGATTCACTCCTTAACAAAATACATAAACGGTAATGGTACGGCATTAGGTGGCGCAATTATCGATGCTGGTACTTTTGATTGGACTAATGGTAAATTTCCAGAATTTACAGAACCATCTGCTGGTTATCATGGTTTGGTGTATAGCGAAGCTTTAGGCGAAGCAGCGTTCACTTTTAAGCTGATTTTAGAAGGATTACGCGATTTTGGAGGAGCAATTAGTCCGTTTAATGCTTTTCAGATTATCCAAGGATTAGAAACTTTACCAGTACGTATCAAACAACATAGTGAAAATGCCTTAGCATTAGCGGAATGGTTAGAAAGCCGAGAAGAAGTTGCTTGGGTAAACTATCCTGGCCTAAAAAGCAGTAAATATTATGATTTAGCTAAAGAGTATTTGCCAAAAGGGCAAAGCGGATTGGTAACTTTTGGTGTTAAAGGCGGATTTGAAGCTGCTAAAAAACTAACCGATGCTACAAAAGTATTCTCGCTACTTGCTAATATCGGCGATACTAAATCTTTGATTATTCACCCTTCAAGTACAACGCATCAACAGTTAACTGAGGAGCAACAAGAAAGTGCTGGAGTGTCTCAAGATTTAATTCGACTTTCAGTTGGTCTAGAAGACATTAACGATTTAAAAGAAGATTTAGAACAGGCCTTTACAGCGGTTGACAAACCAGTTTTAGCTTAATATTTTAACTGTTAGTTCGAGCGGAGTCGAGATGTCTTTCGGTTCTCGACTCCGCTCGAACGGACAGCAATAAGATTTATCATGCTCCATAAACTAGAAATAAAAGATTTCACCACATTAAGCGGTCACAAACAAGATATTCAGTTATCATATGAGTTGTTTGGGGAGCAATTACATTCAGCACCCATTGTTTTGGTGAACCACGCACTAACGGGTAATTCAGATGTAGCTGGGGAAAACGGCTGGTGGTCAGATATTATTGGCGAAGGTAAATGTATAGATACGAGTACCTACACCATTCTAGCTTTTAATATTCCAGGGAATGGATACGATGGATTTGTAATTGAGAAGTACAAAGATTTTGTCTCGGGTGACATTGCTCAGATTTTTCTTAAAGGCATACAATTACTTGAAATTTCCAAGCTGTTTGCCATTATCGGCGGTTCTTTAGGAGGCGGAATCGCTTGGGAAATGGTTGCCATAAATCCAAAAATTACGGAGCATTTAATCCCTGTAGCTTCGGACTGGAAATCCACGGATTGGCTTATTGCCAATTGTCAGATTCAAGAACAGATTTTAATAAATTCTAGAGAACCTGTTCACGATGCTAGGATGCATGCCATGTTGTGTTATCGCACACCGGAATCTTTTAAAGAACGTTTTCAGCGTGGTACAAATGAAGAATTACAAGTTTTTAATGTAGAAAGTTGGTTGTTGCACCATGGTAAAAAACTCCAAGAACGTTTTCAACTTTCGGCCTATAAATTGATGAATCAATTGCTAAAAACGATTGATATTTCAAGAAATGGGAATACTGCATTTGAAGCTATCCAGAACAGCAAAACCAATATTCATATTATAGGTGTTAATTCGGATTTATTTTTTACTGCTGAAGAGAATAAAGATACTTTCAAGCAATTGGCACAAGCTAATAGTAATGTGACTTATGGGGAGGTGGAATCTGTTCATGGGCATGATGCTTTTTTAATGGAATTTCAACAGCTTGAAAAATTATTAAAAGGTGTTTTTCAAAAAGAAGAACAACAAGGTCTCAAAATTTTGAAGTTTGGAGGAAAATCACTGAGTAATGGTGAGGGCTTAGAGCGAGTACTCGAAATTATAGTAGGACATCAAAGAAATGATGAGAATATTGCAATTGTATTATCTGCAAGGCAACAAGC
>CAYTRI010000154.1:2089-5737 GCA_964440105.1 uncultured Flavobacteriaceae bacterium | reverse complement strand
TGTTGGCCCACAAGGACTCGAACCTTGAATGACGGTACCAAAAACCGGAGTGTTGCCAATTACACCATGGGCCAGTGCCAACTCTACACAAACTTGCGTTTGTTATTTAGAGGGTGCAAATTTAAAACAAACTTTTGTTTCAACAAACAAATTTAAACACAATTAGCTATAAAACTTAGGCAATATTCCTGTTAAAGGTTTTTAAAAATTGCCCTTAGATCTCTTTTTTATTTGGTAATTTCGCCCCAATCGGTAAAGTATATACTACATGTTTGCAAAAAACTTTCAAAAATGGGACACCATTTTAGGTTGGGTTGCTTTTTCAATTGCTTTTATAACGTACTGTCTAACTGTTGAACCTACTGGAAGTTTTTGGGATGCTGGGGAATACATTACAACATCTGCAAAACTACAGGTAGGTCACCCGCCAGGGGCACCTTTATTACAAATGATTGGAGCTTTCTTTTCTATGTTCGCATTTGGCGATACAAGTAAAATAGCGCTAATGGTAAATGCTGTTTCTATAGTATCTAGCGCTTTTACCGTTCTTTTTATGTTCTGGACTATTACAAACCTAACCCGAAAGTTAATTGGCAAAAAAGCAGACTTATCTAACAGTAAGGCTATTGCTGTATTTGGGAGCGGTTTAGTAGGTGTATTAGCTTTTACATTCTCTGATAGTTTTTGGTTTAATGCAGTAGAAACTGAAGTTTATGCCATGGCTAGTTTAATTATGGCACTTTTACTTTGGCTTGGCCTAAAATGGACAGATAACTTAGATGATGTAAGAGGAAACAGATGGTTACTACTTATTTGTTTTGTAGTTGGACTTACTTTTGGAATTCAGTTTATGGGCTTTTTAGCCATCCCTTCTATTGGGTTATTATACTACTTTAAAACATACAAAAAGACCACAATAAAAAACTTTTTATTAGCCAACATTATTGTTGTAGCAATATTGATGTTAGTCTATAAATTTTCGTTGACTTATGTACTTAAGGTTTTTGGATGGAGCGAAGTTTTCTTTATTAACGAGGTAGGATTGCCTTTCAATTCTGGCACCATAATAATGGGGATGGTTTTCCTTGCAGTTTTTTACTTTGCATTGCGCTACACAAGAAAAAACGATTACAAACTAGGCAATACCATTGTACTATGTTTTATGTTTTTAATTCTTGGTTTCTCCTCATGGCTAATGCTGCCCATAAGAGCAAACTCACAGACTGTGGTTAATGAGAATAATCCGGAAGATGCTCGTTCTTTATTAGCATATTACAATCGTGAGCAATACCCTGGCGTAGAGAGTCCTTTTTATGGCGCTTACTATTCAGACACTTTTGCTCCAGCTGGTGATGATAAAGATGATAAACCTAAATATGAAAAAGACCGAAAGTTAGGTAAATATGTAATTGTAAATAAGTACAAAAATGCTTTACAAGGACCTAATGATAAACATGTTGGACCTTTACCCAGACTATGGAGCGACCAACATGCTGAAAATTACATGCGGTATTTTGATCGACTAGATTTTAAAATAAAACCACGATACATTTCTGATAATCAGCTGCGAGATGCCGTAAAGCAGTTTAGGGAACTTAATGCTCAAGGTGAAATTGACACAGAACAATACATTCAATTTTTACGAAGCTTTAGCGAGTATATAGAGGTTATACCACCTACTCTAGGACAGAATATTAAATACATGTTTGAGTTTCAATTTGGATACATGTATATGCGCTATTTTATGTGGAATTTTGTTGGCAGACAGAATGACGTTCAAGGTCGCTATGACGAAAATGGACACTGGCTTAGCGGAATTCCTTTTGTGGATAGTCTACGATTAGGCAGTCAAGAAAACTTACCAAGCGATGTTTTAGATAATAAAGCAAGGAATACGTATTTCTTTCTCCCACTTCTTTTAGGAATAATAGGATTAGTTTTTCAAATCTCTAGAAATCCCAAACAATTTTGGGTATTCTTTGTATTCTTTCTTTTTACTGGAATAGCAATCCAATTCTATACCAACCCATATGTATTTCAGCCCAGAGAAAGAGATTATTCTCTTGTTGGTTCCTTCTACATTTTTGCATTATGGATAGGCTTAGGAGTCTATGGGCTTTTTGAAGAAGTTAAAAAAGTAGTAAAACCGAAGCTTTCAGCACCAATAGTAACCATTTTATGCATTCTTTCTGTTCCACTCTTAATGGCTTATCAAAATTGGGATGACCATGACCGTTCTGGCAGATATACCGCAAACTCTACAGCAAAAGCTTACTTATCATCTACTCAAAAAGATGCAGGCGCTATTTTATTTACTATTGGTGATAATGATACGTTCCCATTATGGTACGCACAAGAAATTGAAGAATTTAGAACAGATGTTCGCGTAATTAACACTAGCCTTTTTGCAACAGATTGGTACATAGACCAAATGAAGCGTAAAGCTTATGAGAGTGACCCAATCCCTTCTCAGTTAACTCATGATAAATATGCATACGGAACTCGTGATGCAGTTTACTATCAAAAAGTTGATGAAGTATTTGGTAAAGACATTTCAGAAAGCAGGTGGAGTATTAAAGATTTTATGAATTGGATTGAGAGTGATAATGCGCAAACCAAATTCCGCTTTATTGTGGAGAAAGGTGGCGGAGATTTAAGTCAATACTCAGAAAGTAATCTAGATATTGTCTACTACCCAACTAGTAAAATACGTATTCCTGTTAATAAGCAGAATGTGTTAGCAAGCGGATTGGTAAAACAAAAAGACGCTGATTTAATTTTAGATTATATAGATATTGAACTTCCAAAAAGTGCCTTACCAAAGAATCGCATTTTAATGTTAGATATTATTGCCAATAACGATTGGAAACGACCAATTTATTTCTCTGGTGGAAGTTTTGATAAAGCGGAATATATCTGGATGAAAGACTACTTACAGTTAGATGGTTTGGTCTACAAATTAGTCCCCATTAAAACTACAAATGAAAGTCCTTATGAAATGGGACGTATTGACACTGATTTAATGGCTGATATTGTAGATGATTGGGAATGGGGTAATGCATCAAGTTCTGATATTTACCATGACCCTCAGACTAGGTCACAAGGACTTTCTTTTAGAGGTAATCTTGCACGCTTAATGGAAACACAATTGGCAGAAGATAAAATTGATGAAGCCAAAAAGACCATTAATATTGCCATGACCAATGTTCCCTTTGAGCACTATGGTTTTTATGCCTTCGTGGAACCTTTTGTCGATGGCTACTATAAAGTTGGCAGTCAGCAACAAGCTCGTGAACTTTTTAGTAAACTTAAAAAAGTATACCAAGAGCGATTAGAATATTATGCCGGCATTCCATTGGATGAACAATATAATAAGATTGACGATATCCTTACAGACATGGAAGCTTATCGGAGAAATATAGATATCTTAATTAGAAATAGGGATAGGGATTTTGCGGAGAAAGAAACCCTAATCTTTAATGAATACATTGACAAATTCACCCAATTTATTGGCGAAGAAGATCAGGAGTATTTAAATGACCCAAGCAGAGGAGAAGACCCAGATATGCAGGATACCATTTCTTTAGACACTATTCCTAATCTTGAAGATGGCACTTTGATTGAACAGTAGGCTGTAGGCTGTAGGCT
>CAYTRI010000154.1:0-1989 GCA_964440105.1 uncultured Flavobacteriaceae bacterium | reverse complement strand
TAGGCTGTAGGCTGTAGGCTGTAGGCTGTAGGCTGTAGGCTGTAGGCAAAAATTAAAGATTCGCTACAAAATCAAAATTAATCTGTCCTAATTTGTGAAATTTATGTCAACCAAAACCAAACTATCTAAGGTTTAAGTTTTAAATTCTAGCTAGTAGATTTTATAAATCTTTAGTCTTTAACTCGTTCTCTAAGGCTTTAATTTGTTTTCCATTTATTATAAATAGGTAGGCAAAAAAATAACTTATATGACAAAAAAGAAAAAAGTAAGTAAGTTCTTAATTGGTATAGCGATTGGCTTTTTCCTTGGCTACCTTATTTTTAATGTTCTCTGGGGATATTTCTCAAGCTAGATATAAAACTCAGCTAGTATACTCACTAAGAATACCAATAAGTGTGTTGGCATCTTGTTCACCACTTTGGCGCCAAACCATTTCCCCTTTTTTATAAATCATTAGGGTAGGCAAACCTTTTATGCGAAGTGCTTGTGAGAGTTCTTTGTTTTTATCTACATCAATTTTTATTACTTTACCCTTGTCACCAAGTGCAGCAGCAACATCCCTAAGTACAGGATGCATTGAGGTTGATTGTTCGTTCCAGTCAGCATAAAAATCTAATAGCACTGGAATATGTAAGTCAATAAGTTCACCAAATTTAGACATGGCAAATAGGTTATGTT
This sequence comes from uncultured Flavobacteriaceae bacterium, assembly GCA_964440105.1. Taxonomy (GTDB): domain Bacteria; phylum Bacteroidota; class Bacteroidia; order Flavobacteriales; family Flavobacteriaceae; genus Croceitalea. The sequence goes on along the minus strand of CAYTRI010000154.1, from coordinate 1,311 downwards.
TCGGCTCAAAAATAAGAAAAAATGTTAAAGGAATACATTAAGTCAATGCTTTACAGCCTTGATTTAAGGTTAAATTCACGTTAAACCTTTCTTTTTTAGGGTGATGACTGTAATTTCTGGCCAGATTCCAAAACGTCCTGGATAACCTAAAAAACCAAAACCTCTATTTACATTAATAAATTGTCCAAGTTCTTTATAGACTCCAGCCCAGTATTTATAACGCCACTTTACAGGACTCCATTTAATAAAACCAGGAATTTCTATACCAAACTGCATTCCATGAGTATGCCCACTTAAAGTTAAATGAAAATGGTAGTCATCATCAATTACAACATCTTCCCAATGAGATGGGTCATGACTCATCAAAATTTTAAAATCGTCCTTTTGGATTCCTTTTTTAGCTCGTTCTAAATCACCCGCTTTTTTAAATCTACCTCTACCCCAGTTTTCAACTCCTAACAAAGCAATTTTCTCGCCATTACGTTCTAAATATCGATGTGAATCCAGCAATAAATCAAAACCCATATCTTTTTGGAGGTCCTTAAGTTCTTGTAAATTCTTTGCTTTAGCTTCATCGCTTTCCCAACTCACATAATCACCATAATCATGATTTCCTAAAACTGAATACACACCGTCTTTTGCTGAAAGTTTAGCAAACAAATCTTTCCAAGGCTCCATTTCTTCGGTCTTATTATTTACAATATCCCCAGTAAATAAAATAACATCACTTTTTTGCTCATTAATTAAATCAATCCCATAAGCAACCTTTGCACGGTCGTCAAAACTCCCACTATGCACATCAGATATTTGTGTTATTTGATAACCGTCAAAACTATCTGGTAAATCATCAAACTCCAATTCATATTTAAGTACTTTGTAATTGTATTTTCCCTTGTACATACCATAAAGCAACGCTCCAAAAGGCAATGCCGCAAGACCTATTCCTATGGTACTAACAAACTTTCTTCTTGAGGGAAGATACCTAGTACTACCTTCAGCTAGTCCTGTAATTTTATTATACCCAAAAGAAAATAGCCTAACAATATCTTCTAGCAAAAGAAAAAAACCTAAAACCAAAGCAAACATTAAAAAAGAAAAGAAAATCCCACCGGCTATGGCAGTCCCTGACTGCAGTGCTTTTCCCGGAACATATTCCAACACCTTAATAATAAAAAAAGATAACGCACCTAAAAATAAAACTCCATACCCTATTTGAACCCACTGGTTTTTAAACAAAGTTTTAAATCCTTGAAAACCATAAACACCAAGAATTATATAGATAATGCATAAAATGATAAGAAATCGAGACAT
>CAYTRI010000153.1:0-5778 GCA_964440105.1 uncultured Flavobacteriaceae bacterium | reverse complement strand
GGGCTTTTTTATTTAGTATTTTTAATACGTAAATAAACCAACCAATTATGAAAACTCTTCTTCTTATCATTTCGTTTTTCTTGTGCTTAGCGCTTTCAGCACAAAAGACATATTTGCAATGTGGTGCTATAGTTGATGTAGCTTCTGGGAAAACGCATTCTGAAAAGACAATTGTTGTCTCAGGAAATAGTATTGAATCTATAGAAAACGGATTTGTAACTGGTGAATCAAAAGACGAGGTAATCGATTTAAAAAATAAAACGGTTTTACCTGGGTTTATCGATATGCATGTGCATATGGAATCAGAATTTAATCCTCAGGTTTATATTAAAAGATTTACAAATAATGAAGCAGACGTTGCATTTGAATCTGCAGTAAATGCTAAAAAAACGTTATTAGCAGGTTTTACTACAGTTCGTGATTTAGGAGGTTCAGGTGTAAATATTTCACTTCGTAATGCAATTAATAAAGGACTTGTAGATGGGCCTCGTATTTTTACTTCGGGTAAAGCTTTGGCTACCACTGGAGGTCATGCTGACCCCACAAATGGTATGAAAGCAGATTTAATGGGAGACCCAGGACCAAAAGAAGGTGTGGTAAATTCTCCAGCTGATGGTAAAAAGGCAGTGCGCCAACGGTATAAAAATGGAGCAGATGTTATAAAAATTACTGCGACAGGAGGTGTTCTTAGTGTGGCAAAGAGTGGTCATAACCCACAATTTACTTTAGAAGAAATAGAGGCTATTACTAGTACTGCAAAAAATTATGGAATGTCTGTAGCAGCTCATGCGCATGGTGATGAAGGTATGAAACTGGCAATCATAGGGGGAGTAAACACAATAGAGCACGGCTCTTTTATGAGCGAAGAGACCATGGAATTAATGATAAAAAACAACTGTTTTTTAATTCCTACAATAAGTGCAGGGAAACAAGTAGCTGAGAAAGCAAAGCAACCTGGTTTTTTCCCTCCAGTAGTTGCTAGAAAAGCTTTAGAGATTGGACCAATTCATCAAGAAACAATGGCAAAGGCCTATAAAAAAGGTGTGCCAATGGGTTTTGGTACTGATGCAGGAGTTTTTCCGCATGGGAAAAATGCAATAGAGTTTGGTTACTTGTTAGAAGCAGGAATTCCATTAAAAGAATCATTAAAAGCCGCTACTGTTATAAATGCAAAATTATTAGGAATGGATAATTTAGGAGAACTTAAAAAAGGATTTTTAGCAGATATCATAGCCGTAGATGGAGATCCTTTTAAAGATGTGAAAACCCTTGAGAAAGTTGTTTTTGTAATGAAAAATGGTGTAGTGTATAAGAAGTAATTCATGGATTTTAATTTTGTAGATGTTAATGAGCTTTTAGAGGTTAGTTTAGAGAGAGAACTATATCAAAAACTTTTAATTCAACTAAAAAAAGACTTCGATTTAGCTGCAATTGATATCCAAATAAAACCTGATTTGGCAACTGCTGAATTAAAAGCTATTCTTCAAGAGAAAATTTATTTTTTGTTACTTGAGAAGTTTGATGAATGCCAGAACTTGCTTTACATCATTGATTTGCCAGAAAAAGTATTTAAAAATGTCCATCAAAAAGATGCTGTAGACGTAGCGAGAGAAATCTCTTTTATTATCCTAAAGCGAGAGTTTAAAAAGGTCTGGTTTAAGCAGGAGTATAAGTCCTAAAAGTAAAAGCGGACAAAAGGTGTCCAAGCATTTAAGTAAATGGTATTTTCATTATTATCCAATACATTGTACCGCATCCCAACAGTAGCAAATTGTGTACGGTATCCAATTCCTAGAAATAAAGCTGGTGCCCAAAAATCACTTTCAAATCTGCCGTCGGCAGTTTGTATAGAACTGTTTACTCGTAGTTGTTCAAACTCTCCAGACAGTTGAATTTCTTTAATAGGGTTAGCTAATACAATAAAACTAGGGCCATAAGCCCAAAATTTTTCATTGTTAAATTTAAAGAAGTTCACATTGGCGCCAAGACCTGCAGCGAATGTTTCGTTAAACTGATAGATAGCACTTGGAGCAATAGAGCCATTGAAACCACCATTAGAAAAATTAAGACCAATGCCGCCGCCAAACCTCACATTATCCCAGAAGTCACTATTTGAGGATTTACTTTGAGCGCTAGAAGTATTTGAGTTAAAAAGAAATAAAATAATTAAAAAACAATTTTTAAACCATGAGAATATTTCAAATTTCATAAGTGTTCGGTTTTGTTATGGATTTCCCGATTAAGATACTACAGGCAAATGTAAATATTGTATTTTTGTATAAGAATTCTCGAAAACTTTCGATAAAGAATTTATGGATAAATATTCTTTTTTAAATGCTGCGCACACTTCATTTTTAGCGGAGCTTTACGATAAATACACTAAAAGTCCGGATAGCTTAGAGCCTAGTTGGCGCGCATTTTTTCAAGGTTTTGATTTTGGATTGGAAAGTTCGCTAGACGAATTAGATATTTCTGCTGGAGATGGCGGTGCAGTCGCGTTGATAAATGGTCAGCAGGTAGAGGTTCCTCAGTCGCTTCAAAAAGAGTTCAATGTTATTCGTCTAATAGATGGATACCGTTCACGAGGTCATCTTTTTACCGAAACGAACCCAGTTAGAGAACGCCGTAAATACGAACCTAATCTTGATGTAACCAATTTTGGTCTCACTCAGGATGATATGGAGACTGTTTTTGATGCTGGTAATATTATTGGTATAGGGGCAAGTAGCTTAAAAAAAATCATAAAACATTTAGAGAGTATTTATTGCGATGCAATTGGGGTAGAGTATATGTACATTAGAACTCCAGACCGTATTCAATGGATACAAGATTGGTTAAATGTAAATGATAATCATCCAAGTTATAATGCGGATGAAAAGAAGAATATTCTTAGAAAGTTAAACGAAGCAGTTTCTTTTGAGAGTTTTTTACATACTAAATATGTAGGCCAGAAGCGATTCTCATTGGAAGGTGGCGAATCTTTGATTCCTGCTTTAGATGTGATTATCGAGAAAGCAGCAGATGCTGGTGTTAAGCAGATAGTAATGGGGATGGCCCATCGAGGTCGTTTAAGCGTACTAACCAATATTTTTGGCAAATCTCCAAAAGATATTTTTAGTGAGTTTGATGGCAAAGATTATGAAGAAACCATTTTCGATGGTGATGTAAAATATCATTTGGGTTGGACATCTATGCGAGAAACCGATTCTGGCAAGATGATGAATATGAACATTGCGCCAAATCCATCTCACTTAGAAACGGTAAACGGAATTGTAGAAGGTATTGCAAGAGCAAAACAAGATAGTTCACATCAAGAAAATAATTCAGAAGTTTTACCCATTTTAGTGCACGGAGATGCTGCCTTTGCAGGACAGGGTGTTGTTTACGAAATTATTCAAATGGCTCGTTTAGATGGCTATCAAACGGGGGGTACAATACACATCGTTGTAAATAATCAAATAGGTTTTACCACTAATTATTTAGATGCTAGATCCTCTACATATTGTACAGATGTTGGTAAGGTAACACTATCACCAGTTTTACATGTAAACGCTGATGATGCGGAAGCGGTAGTGCATGCTGCAACGTTTGCTTTAGAATACAGAATGCGATTTAAACGCGATGTATTTTTAGATTTATTAGGATACAGAAAGTATGGTCATAATGAAGGTGATGAACCTAAATTTACCCAACCTTTACTGTACAAGTCCATATCAAAACATCAGAACCCAAGAGATATTTATGCTCAGAAGTTAATTGCTGAAGGTGTTATTGATGAAAATTATGTAAAAACTTTAGAAGAAGAATACAAGAAAAGTCTTGAAGAAGATTTATTGGATTCTCGTAAAATAGAAAAGACACGCATTACACCATTCATGGATGATGAATGGGAAGGTTTTAAGCAAAAAACCGAGGATGCGATGTTAAAACCGATAGATACCTCTTACAACCTTAAAAAGCTAGATGCAATTGCTACTAGCATTACCAAATTACCTGAGGGTAAAAAATTTCTGCGCAAACTAGAGCGTTTGGTTGGCGGCCGTCATAAAATGTATTTTGAAGATAATAAGCTAGATTGGGCAATGGGAGAACTGTTGGCCTATGGTTCCCTTATTGAGGAAGGTTATGATGTAAGAATGACTGGTCAAGATGTGGAACGTGGTACTTTTTCGCATAGACATGCGGTTATTAAGACCGAAATGCATGAAGAAGAGGTAACATTATTAAACGAATTAGGAGCTAATCAAAACGGTAAATTCCATATTTATAATTCACTTTTATCCGAATATGCGGTAATGGCTTTTGACTATGGATATGCCATGGCAAGTCCAGGAACCTTAGCAATCTGGGAAGCACAGTTTGGTGATTTTAGCAATGGAGCTCAGATAGTTATTGACCAATATTTGTCTTCCGCTGAAGACAAGTGGAAACTTCAAAACGGCTTGGTGCTTTTATTGCCTCATGGTTATGAAGGTCAAGGAGCTGAACATTCATCAGCACGTATGGAGCGTTATTTACAGCTTTGTGCAAAAGATAATATGTATGTTGCAGATGTTACAACGCCTGCAAACATGTTCCATTTGCTTAGAAGACAGATGAAAGCAAAGTTTAGAAAACCATTAGTTGTCTTTACGCCTAAAAGTTTGCTAAGACATCCAAAGGTGGTTTCTACAAAAGAGGAATTAGCAAATGGCAATTTTCAAGAGCTATTAGATGATGATGTAGCTACTGCAGTTAAAACAAAAACTTTGGTTTTTTGTACAGGAAAGTTTTATTATGATTTGCTAGCAAGAAAAGAAGAAACAAAACGCGAAGATGTTGCACTGGTTAGATTAGAACAATTATTCCCAATCCCAGCTGAAGCTATGCGAAAAGTGATTAAAAAATACGGCAAAGCCGAGGAAATAGTTTGGGCACAAGAAGAACCAAGAAATATGGGCGCTTGGGGACATTTGCTAATGCATTTAGAGGAGGCAAAAACGTTTAGAGTAGCTTCTCGAAGATTTTATGGTGCACCTGCAGCAGGTAGTGCAGTACGGTCAAAACGTAGGCATGAACAGGTTATTGATTATGTCTTTGATAAGTCTAAAGACAATTTTGTAAGAAAGAAATAAACAAACTCGAAATAAAGGAAAGTACGATGATTTTAGAAATGAAAGTTCCCTCACCGGGAGAGTCTATAACCGAAGTAGAGATTGCAGAATGGTTAGTGCAAGATGGAGATTATGTAGAAAAGGACCAGGCCATTGCTGAGGTAGATTCTGATAAAGCAACATTGGAATTACCAGCTGAAGAAAGTGGTATAATTACGCTTGCAGATGCAGATGGTAATAGGTATGAAGAAGGCGATCCCGTTAATGTTGGTGCTGTTGTTTGTTTAATAGATACGAGTGCTAAGAAACCTGCAGGTACAGCAAAAGCAGACACTAAACCTGAGCCTAAAAAGGAAGAACCTAAAAAAGAGGCCTCAAAACCTGTTGAAGCTAAAAAGGAAACGTATGCTTCTGGCACACCTTCTCCGGCAGCTAAAAAAATACTGGATGAAAAAGGAGTTTCTGCTTCTTCAGTTTCTGGTTCTGGTCGCGATGGTCGTATTACCAAAGAAGATGCTGTAAAAGCTGTCCCTTCTATGGGGACGCCAACTGGAGGCAGTAGAGGAGAATCACGTTCTAAATTGTCTATGCTTCGTAGAAAGGTAGCGGAACGTTTAGTTTCAGCTAAAAACGAAACAGCAATGCTAACCACTTTTAATGAAGTGGATATGTCTCCAATTTTCGA
>CAYTRI010000152.1:3432-5812 GCA_964440105.1 uncultured Flavobacteriaceae bacterium | reverse complement strand
TGAAGCTCAGGTTGAATAGGCATACTCTCAGCATTCTTGTTTTTAGCATATAAGTAACCACGTTTCCACCAGCGTGTCATTTTTTCCTTATTAAAAATCAACGAATTCGTAGTTAATACCGTTGGTGTGTAGTACAAATTAATAATGGCATCTTTTTGACCAGCAACTAATTTTCCTACTCTAATATTTTGATTTTCAATACGGTCCAACACAAAGCTTAACATATTGGTGATTAGCTCAAAAGGGTTTCTGGAAGGCATTCTGTTGTAATAATTGACTTCTGTATGCAGTACTACAACATCTACTTCTGTTGCACCTCTTAAAATAGCTTCTTCAATGGGAACAAGGCTTCCTAGTCCCCCATCTGCATATTCGCAGCCTTGTTTTCGAACCAAGCTCATAAAAGGTGTGTAATTGGCTGAAATCCAAATCCAATCACAAAACTCATCATACGTACAATCATTGATGGACTTATATTCAACTTGATTTAATGATAAGTTGGAAACCGTTACCACAACATCCTTATTCGAAGCTTTTAGCTCATTAAACTCTGCAACTGTAACGCTATTTCTAATTAATTTTCGGAGGTTTTCACTTTCTCCGAAGGTTTTTTTTCCCTTTATAAAGTTTTTAAAGATGTTCCAATGATTCATACCTATAATATCCGCACCGTACTTTTTCTTTACCACAAAGGGGCAGTTATTAAAAATAGTTTTCTGATTTACATTGGAGTAGATGTCTTTTATTTTGTTGAGTTTACCCAATGCTAAATGGGATATTAAAAGACTTCCTGTAGAGGTACCTACAAAAATGTCGTATTCGTTCTTAGCTTCTTCAATAAGAAATTGAGCAACACCACCAGCAAAAGCTCCTTTGCTACCTCCTCCAGAAATTACTAATGCTTTCATTTGCGTATCAATTGCTTCAATGCCTCTTTTTGACTATCACTCAAGGAATTAGTTAAACGTAAAAGTCGTTCTTTCATTTCATTACTTTCACTTAATTCTCTCAACAAATTTCTTGAAGACTTTTTAAACTGCCAAACATGATGTTCAGAAGCTTTAATTAAATTGACAAGAGATTCGTCATTCATAGCCTGAATCTGACTTAGATATTGAAACGCCAATTGCCTAACTTCAAAATGATTATACGATGCGGTATATTCATTAAGTTCTCGTAAGAATTCTTCTTTATTGTCTGGCTGATATTCTGGTGTTATTAAAGCCAAGGTTAGCCATAATAATCTAATATTTTTATCTGGTAAGCCTATAACATTTTCAGTTTTTGAAAAATACATTGCTCTTTTCTCTGGAAAAGTTGACCATAGTTTTATAAGAGCGTTTTCAATAGTTGTATAGCTCTTATCATCTAATAATGTTTCAAACTTTGAGACTAATTCCTCAGTTGACAATCTAGCTCCAGAAATACCATATAAAGAACTAGACAATGCTTGTCTAACCTTAATATTATTACTAGAGAAAGCTCTGTTAAGTATTGAGTTTGGTAAAATTCTATGATATTGTTCTATGATATACTGATGAAAATATGGAGAATCCGTTTTATTCCAATATAACTCATAGTCCAAGTCATCGCTTTGAATTCTTTGAAACTCGTTTTCCATTTCAAATACCAAGGATACACTTTCAGAAGAATTTTTTAATATTCTTTTTACATCTTCCCAAGGAAACACCTCAGACATTAACCATTTTGCTCTAAAATCATCTAAACTCTGATTTGATGCTGCTTCAATCTCAACCAAGAAATCTGAAATCGTTACATTTTTAAATTGATGTTTTTCTAGGTAATTTTTTACACCTTTTCTAAAAGCCTCATCCCCTACTTTATCCCTTAATATTACTAAAGCCCAAGCTCCTTTTTCATAAAAGGTTAGACTATTTGCATTAGGGTTTGTAAGTGCTTCTCCTCCTCCACTTTCAGATAAGTTGTTTAGCGTTTTTGCAGTTTCATAGAGTTTCCAGTAAAAATGGTCATCTCCGAATAATTCTTTTTCTGTGAGATATGCATAATAGGTTGCAAAACCTTCATGCAACCAATGGTGTTTACTACTTTCTTCGGTAACCAAGTTTCCAAACCATTGATGTGCGAGTTCATGCGCGTTTACATTTACGTAGTTTTTATCTACAAAGGCTGTAGAATCTATCATATAGGTATTTGAAAAAATGGTTGCACTCGTATTTTCCATCCCCGCATATAAAAAGTCTTGTACCGGAACTTGCTTGTAATTCTGCCATGGGTAAGGAACGTTTATTTCCTTTTCTAAAAAATCAAAAATTTCCTTGGTATGCCGATAGGTTGGTTCAACTTTTAAACTGTCTTTGGGCTCGTAATATAATTCTATGGGAACACCTGAAGAAGATTT
>CAYTRI010000152.1:0-3332 GCA_964440105.1 uncultured Flavobacteriaceae bacterium | reverse complement strand
CTTTTTTATCAAAATTTCCGATAGCAAAAGCAGCTAAATAGCTGCTCATGGGTTTTATCATATCGAATTTCCATAATTTAATATCTCCAATAATTTCTGAGCTTTTTAATTTACCATTTGCAATAACGGTGAAATCTTGAGGAACATTAATAGAAAGGTCAAATTCTACCTTCTCAGTCATATCATTAAAAGAAGGTAACCAATGACTGGTATACTTACCCTGTCCTTGAGTCCAAACTTGTTTAATATAACTTACTAATTCAACATTAGCTACTTTACCTAATCCTAGTGGCCCATCTAAAGTTTTAGGAGATTTTAGTTTTGCGCTTGATTCAATAAAGTATACTGTTTGTTTAGGTTCAGTAATATATCTTAAACTCACTCGGTAATTTCCAGTGCTAGAAGGTGCCTTGAAACCAAGTTGATTGCTCTGATAAGAGTATTCAATTTCTTTACCATTCATAGAAACATATAAAAAATTAATGCCAACAGCATCAATAAAAATAGAATCAGTTTTTTTTGATAAGTGAAAATCATAAGTGATATTTCCTCTGACTTCTTTAGACTCTAGTAATGGAAATATACTAGCATCTACTTTAATAAAATCGACAGCTGGTTGCTCTTGACCAAAAAGATTAGAAACAAAAAATAAAATAAATATGAACTGGAAAAACCTCATAAAAGCAAAGTAGCAAAAGTTAAACCAAAGTTACCATTTTCATAACCATCTTCAGCAATGAGTATTCCCCCTTTGGGGGTTAGGGGGCTTTTTACCTATTTTAGTTCTATGAATTCCAATTTTCTACAAACGCCTATAGTTTACCTAAAGGGAGTTGGCCCAAATAGGGCTGAACTCTTGCGTTCGGAATTGGGTATCGAATCTTTTCAAGACCTACTGCAACACTATCCTAATCGCTATTTAGACAAGACACAGTATTATAAGATAAATCAATTAAAAGACAGCGGTGCAGATGTGCAAATTCTTGGAAAAATTGTACACCTAAAAACTGTAGAACAAAAGCGTGGCAAACGTTTGGTAGCCAGTTTTATAGATGAAACAGGGCAAATGGAACTCGTTTGGTTTAGGAGTCAGAAATGGATTCGCGAAAACATAAAACTTAACGAACCCTATGTGATTTTTGGTAGAGTGAATAAATATGGAAATTCTTTTTCCATACCACATCCAGAAATGGAGTTATTAGCCGCACATAAAGCGGGACTCAAAATTTCCATGCAGCCCATTTATCCTTCAACAGAAAAATTAAGTAATTCTGGGATAACGAATAAAGTAGTTTCTAAGCTGATTCAGCAGTTATTTATAGAAACTAAGGCGAATTTTGGAGAAACATTGTCCAAAGCACTCCTTGACGAATTAAAGTTGATATCTAAATCGGATGCTTTATTGAACATCCATTTCCCAAAAAGTCAAGAATTACTAGCTAAGGCACAATTCCGATTAAAGTTTGAAGAATTATTCTATGTGCAGCTTCAGCTTTTAAATAAAAAGGCCGTTCGCAAACAAAAAATAAAAGGCCTTGCTTTTGACCAAGTTGGCGAAAACTTTAATGCTTTTTTTCAGAACCATTTACCATTTGAATTGACCAATGCTCAAAAACGAGTAATTAAAGAAATACGGAATGATTTAGGCAGCAGTGCTCAAATGAATAGGTTACTTCAAGGTGATGTTGGCTCTGGTAAAACCATTGTAGCGTTAATGTGTATGCTATTGGCAATTGATAATGATTACCAAGCTTGTTTAATGGCTCCCACAGAAATTTTAGCGAATCAACATTATAATGGTTTAAAGGAACTTTTGGGTGAAATGGACATCACTATTGAAATCCTAACTGGTTCTGTGAAAAAATCGGTTCGTAAGGGAATTCATGAACGATTAGAAAATGGAGAATTAAATATTTTGGTGGGCACACATGCTGTTTTAGAGGATAAAGTCCAGTTTAAAAACTTAGGACTCGCTGTTATTGATGAACAGCATCGTTTTGGAGTAGCACAACGATCTAAATTGTGGCAAAAAGGCAGCCCACCCTTAACCCCTCCCGAAGGGAGGGTGAATGAAATTCACCATAAATACCAAACTGCAAGACCTTCAACATACAATCTTCTAAAACAACTACAAAAAGAACAGAAAAAACAAAGCACAGAAGCAGAACGGGTACTTTGGGAGCAACTAAAAACAAAAAAACTAAATGTAAAATTTAGAAGACAGCATATCATAGACATGTTTATTGTTGATTTTGCCTGTTTATCAAAAAAGTTAATTATTGAAGTTGATGGAGGATATCATAATACTCCTGAACAAAAAGAAGCGGATGATCTCAGAACTCAAATTTTAAATGAATTTGGGTATACAGTTATCCGATTTACAAATGAAGAAGTCATTGGAGCAATTGATAATGTTCTTCAAAAAATTGAGTCAGAACTAAAAAGCCTCCCCTTAGGGGAGGTTGGAGGGGCTCTCCCACCTCACATCTTGGTGATGACTGCTACCCCAATACCAAGAACATTAGCGATGAGTCTTTATGGGGACTTGGATATTTCGGTTATTGATGAATTGCCTCCGGGTAGAAAACCCATAAAAACGGTACATCGTTACGACGCAAATCGATTGAAAGTATTTCAATTCATTAGAGATGAAATAAAAAAGGAGCGTCAAGTATATGTTGTTTACCCACTAATTCAAGAATCTGAAGCTTTGGATTACAAGGATTTAATGGATGGCTATGAGAGTATCGCCAGAGACTTTCCCCTACCCGATTATCAAATATCCATTGTTCATGGTAAAATGAAACCTGCAGACAAAGATTATGAGATGGAGCGTTTTGTAAAAGGTGAAACCCAAATCATGGTAGCAACCACTGTAATTGAAGTTGGCGTAAACGTACCAAATGCATCCGTAATGATTATTGAAAGTGCGGAACGTTTTGGTTTATCACAATTACATCAATTACGAGGACGTGTTGGCCGTGGTGCTGAACAGAGCTTTTGTATCCTTATGACAAGCCATAAACTTTCCTCAGATGCTAAAACTAGACTAGAAACTATGGTGCATACTAATGATGGTTTTGAAATTGCAGAGGTAGACCTTAAACTACGTGGTCCAGGAGATTTAATGGGTACGCAACAAAGTGGCTTGTTAAATCTTAAGATTGCAGATATTGTTAAGGATAATCAAATTTTAAAGTCGGCTCGTTATTATGCGATTCAACTTTTAAAAGACGACCCTAAAATGGCCAATCCAGAAAATCTAATGATAAGACATGCCTATATTAATCTATCAAAGGATAAAGCAATTTGGGGGTATATTAGTTAATTAC
>CAYTRI010000151.1:0-5816 GCA_964440105.1 uncultured Flavobacteriaceae bacterium | reverse complement strand
TGTATTTTGAATGAAATAGCATTCAATTTGATGAAATTTTAAAATTTATTATTTATATTCGTATGAGATGGCATTCAAAATAACTAATTAATATGCTTTATGAATGATAATTCATACAATTTTTATAGAGAAAGTTCTGATAAATCTTTACTAGAGCTTATAGGTAAGTTTGTTAAATCACACCGTTTAAACCAAAACAAATCACAAAATCAGGTCGCTGATGCTGCAGGTATGAGTCGTTCTACCTTAAGCTTATTGGAACGGGGTGAGAAAGTACGTATTGATAGCCTAATCCAGGTATTACGCGTACTCGATTTGCTTTACGTTATGGATGTATTTAAAATTCAAGACCAAATCAGTCCTATTGCCTATGCCAAACTCAAAAAGAAGACGCGTAAAAATGCGTCACCCCAAAAAGTAAATAAAGTAAATGAAGAAGATTTAGGATGGTAGATGTAGCTGAGGTAAAAGTTTGGGACGTTTCTGTAGGTGCCATTAGGTGGGACCAATCTCAGCAATTGGGTTACTTTGAATATGACAGTGCATTCATTGAAAAGGGGTGGGATTTGTCCCCAATTAAAATGCCCATTGCACAAGGTTCTCGAATTTATAGTTTCCCTGAATTACGTAAAAGCCGCACAGAAACAGAAGATACCTTCAAAGGATTACCCGGATTATTATCAGATGCATTGCCAGATCGCTACGGGAATAAGTTAATCAATACGTGGTTGGCAAAACAAGGGCGTTCAGCGGATAGTATGAATCCTGTTGAGAAATTATGTTTTATAGGCACTCGTGGGATGGGGGCATTAGAATTTTATCCCACACAGATACGAGCAGGTCATAATAGTTTTTCTTTAGAGCTAGATAGTTTGGTAGAAGTGGCCAAGAAAATGCTTAATGAACGTAAAAACTTTTTAACTCATCTAAATAAGTATGAGGAAAAAGCCATGCTTGACATTCTTAAGATAGGAACCTCGGCAGGTGGGGCTCGTCCCAAAGCGGTGATTGGTTATAACCCAAAAACAAAGGAAGTACGCTCCGGTCAAGGAAATCTACCTCAGGGTTTTGAACATTGGTTATTAAAATTGGATGGGGTTAGCGGCGAACAGTTTGGAGAAAGCTCCGGTTGGGGTAGGGTAGAATATGCTTATTATTTAATGGCCAAAGCTGCCGGGATTGAAATTAACGAATGTCAGTTACTAGAAGAAAATGGTAGAGCGCATTTTATGACCAAACGTTTTGATAGAAGTGCAAAAGAAAAGCATCATATTCAATCATTATGTGGTTTACAGCATTATGATTTTAATGATATGTATGGTTATAGTTATGAGCAAGTCTTTCAAACCATGCGTTTATTACGGTTGAGTTATCCTGAGGCCGAAGAAATGTTTAGAAGAATGGTTTTTAATGTCTTGGCCACCAATTACGATGACCATACCAAGAATTTTTCCTTTTTACTTAAGAAAAATGAAGCTTGGCGATTAGCCCCAGCCTATGACTTATGTTTTTCGTTTGACCCTACCAATCATTGGGTGAACAAACAAACGCTAAGCGTTAATGGTAAACGCCTCAACATTACTAAAGATGACTTGATGACCATAGCAAAAGACAATAACATTAAAAGGGGGGCAACAATAATTGATGAAATTAATAGCATTACAAAATCGTGGACTGGCTATGCTAAAAAAGCTGCACTTAGAAAAGATTTAACACAACGAATAAAAAGTAGTTTAAATTCTTTATAACCTAAGTGCTAGTTGTTATTAACTGCAGATTCCAATAAGTTTTTAAGGTCTTCTTTATCTAAAACCTGATTCCCCTTAATAACATATGCTAGGTTTTTGGTTTGGGTAATATCTTCTAATGGGTTTTTATTGAGCAATACAATATCGGCTATATTGTTCTCTATTAATCTCCCATAGTCATTATCTTTCTTTAAAAACTGAGACCCTTTGAAAGCTGAATTTTGTAAAGCTTGTAGCGGAGAAATACCAACGGCTACCATAGCTTCTAATTCCTTATGTAACGAAACCCCTGGGTAGGTGTAAGAGTTAAATGCTCCACTATCCGAACCAGCTAAAAGTGATACACCTGCATCGGACATGGTTTTAGCCAATTCACCAAAAAAGGAATCTAATTCTTTTCTATTTTGAATGGTTTCAGGGCTCGAGTTCTTAACACGGTTTATTCGGCCTTCATAGGTCTTAATAATACCACTACCCATATATTGTAAGTAGTCATCTTTACTATGATCTACTTCATCTAAATAGCTCAAGACCTTTCCAATATGTAGTGTTGGTATGGAATAGACTTGTTTTTGCTTCATTTTTGCGAAAGTGTTTGCTGCGATTGCATCATCATAAGAGGATTGTAAGGCAGGCATAGCGTCCCAAAAACCAATTTCTTTATCTCGTAATTGTTGTGTGATATTTTCTTCTTCACTAGAACAACCTTTCATTATGTAATACAGGTGTTCAATACCATCTATACCAGCATTCATGGCTTCATCTAACTCCACAGTAAATGGCATGTGCCCAGATGTAATAACACCTCTTTTCTCTGCTTCTGAAATTGTATTTAAATAAGCCTCAGCACTTATTCGGCTATCGTATAGTTTTACATAATCAGTTGGAATTTTAGCTAAAGAATCAAGAGCGTTAGTAATATCAGTATCATTTTCTACCACTAAAGAACCTGCCCAAGTAGCTTTTGGGCCATCTAATTTTGGTCCAGAAGTAAATATTGTTGGACCCAATAGTTCCTCATTTTCAATAGCTTTTTTCCATTCGATAACCTGAGATGTTAAATCCCCACCAGCATCACGTACTGTAGTAATCCCATTAGCTATAAAGAGTTTTAAAAGATTCTTATTGTCATCTACCAAGGAATCTCCACCTCTAAAGTGTACGTGATTATCCCAGAAACCGGGAAGTGCATATTTACCTTTAGCATTAATTATTGTTTCCGCTTTGTAATAGCCGCTGCCTTCTCCTTTGGTAATAATCTGAGTAATACGACCATTAGTAATAAAAATATCTTTCTTTTCAATCTCACCAGAAGTAATGTCTATAAGATTCACATTTTTTATGATGATGTCAGATTTATCTGGTAGAGGAGGGCAACCTAATAAAAGCAGGCAACCTAGTAAAAGGAAAATTTGTCGCATTTGTTGGTTAAAAGAGTTGATTACAAGGTAACGATTATCGGTTTATAAGTCGCCTAAGCCCTATAAAAACTAAAATAAAGATGGAATATCCGATAAAGAAGGGAATGATAAATTGTTTAAAGCCTAGAGCGAGCATAAAACCAATTAGTAATAGCTGAAAACCTAAACCAAAGGTTGAAACTGCAGTCATTAACCAGTTCGGAAACTTACCGCTTTCTATTGCCTTTTTATCTAAACTGTAGATAACCTTATCAAAAACACCATAAAACAGCCTATATAGGTTAAAAAGTATGTCTACATTTTTCTGTTTTTCGCCTTTCATTGCTATTGGCCGTTCATTTTCAAAAACTCTACTTGTAGTATCCCCATCATATTTATTCCTTAAGATAACATAGTAATAATTATAGAGCGTTCCTTGAAGTTGAATTCCAATAAAAGCTAGTAGGGTAAGTAAAATGGAGCTGTCGGTTATATACCAAATGGTTAATAGTAACAATAGATTTAAAATGATATCTGATACGGAATCTAAGTACCTACCCGTATACGAGGGTGTTTTTTTTACACGTGCCAATTCGCCATCGGCTGCGTCTAAAATGGATTTCAAAATTAAAAAGAAAGCAGTAGCCCAATAGTATTGGTTTAGGATACAATAAATAGCTATAAATCCACATATAACAAACCCTATAGTAACATGAATTGGTGTAAACGAGGTGTTTTTTAAGGATTTTGCAATGAGAATAGCTATTGGCCTGCCGTAATCTGATAAGTCTACAAATTTATTCTCTTTTGGTAATTTCGACATTCAAAAAGCTTCCCAAGAAATACAATAACGGGAACACGCTAGCTTGTATACTTATTATAACTTCGGGAAAAAGGTACATAAAATTGTAAAAGTTTTATGTAACGATAACACTGATTTTAACTGCATAATTTAAAATCAGTGTTTTGTTGTTTCTTACTATTGATGTCCTAATTCACAACCACAACCAGGAATAGTAAAACTGTGTGAAGCTTCGTGCCAAGGAAATGCTTGGTTGTATTTGTTATTTTCCCAATAGAATTCCCCACGGGTTTTCTCAGTATTTCCAATTTCATTCATGGTGTCTGTATCAAATAAACGACCATTTACCATAGTGTATTTAACAGTTTCAGTGTTTTTGATGTCATCCAACGGGTTTTTATCTAAAACTATTAAATCTGCTAGTTTACCCACTTTTAAAGAGCCAATCTCATCACCTGCACCGATGTATTCTGCACCATTTCGTGTTGCAGATTTAAGGGCTTGCATATTTGTCATTCCACCTTGATGAAGTAACCAAAGTTCCCAATGAGCCCCAAGACCTTGCATTTGTCCGTGGGCTCCTAAGTTTACTTTTACACCATTGTTGGTTAATCTGGTAGCATCTTTGGAAATCAAGATGTGACCATTTTCATATTCTTCATCAGGAACCATAGTTCTGTGGCGCGAACGTGAATCTACTAAACCTCTTGGGGTATATTTAAGTAGTTTTTCATTTTCCCAAACATTATCTTTTTGGTAGAACCAATACTCGCCATTGAGTCCACCATAGTTTACTACCAGTGTAGGCGTATAACCAGACTTGCTATTCTTCCATAGTTCAATAACGTCTTTATAGACAGGAGCAACTGGGATATTGTGTTCTACACCTGTATGCCCATCCATTAGCATGCTCATATTTGTATAGAAAGTAGAACCACCTTCTGGTACAACATTAATGCCTAACTCGCGAGCAGCTTGCATTACTTGTTGACGCTGATTACGTCGAGGTTGATTGTAACTTTTTACAGATTTAGCTCCATATGCTTTTGTTCTTCTGATAGATGAACGGGCATCGTCTAAATTATTAATAACAGCCTTAAAATCTCCATCTGCACCGTATAAAATAATACCAGTAGAGTAGAGGCGAGGGCCAATCATATCTCCTTTTTTGATTAGTTCAGACATGGCAAAAATAGATTCTGAGTTTGCTGATGGATCATGCGATGTAGTTACTCCAAAAGCAAGATTAGCATATAATTGCCAATGTTTTTGTGTAGTTAATCCATAACGAAAACCACCAATATGGGCATGAGCATCTACAATACCTGGCATAATGGTTTTTCCTGAAACATCAAATACTTTAGCATTTGAAGGAACTGAAATATCAGCTGAAGAGCCGAGTTGTTCGATTTTGTTTTCATTGATAACAATGGTGCCATTTTCGATGACTTCATCACCTTCCATGGTAATAATTCTAGCATTTGTAAAAGCTATTCTGCCAGAAGGTCTATGACTTTTTAATTGCAATCCTACTTTAATCCCTGTTGAATCGGGTTTTGCCACTTTTTCGGGAGATTCTGGTAAGAAAGTATAGCGGTCTTTTATGTCGTTGGAAAAATACTCATCACCCAAAGTCCACATTACTTTTTGGCTGTCTTTGGACCAATGCAGGTTGATGCCTGCGTCTTTAGAGATTTGCGAGATGGGAACAAATTTAGATTTGTTGTCCAGATTTACTTCTTTCCCGTTTAAAATTAAAGGAGCGATATATGCTTGATGAAGATTGGTAAAAGCAATCCAATTATTATCTGGACTTGGTACTAATCTATTTGCATATTTAGATTTTACATGCGTTCTTACTTCCTT
>CAYTRI010000150.1:0-5831 GCA_964440105.1 uncultured Flavobacteriaceae bacterium | reverse complement strand
GATGAGGCTACAAACTATATTCACAAAATTGTAATTAATAAATCTGAATGTGCCGAGCAAGTAGTTGCAATGCAGAATGGTTATGATGCGCTAGATTATTTAACAAAAACGAAGGATGGCATATACCCGCAGCCAGATGTAATTTTTCTTGATATTAATATGCCAGGAATGGACGGTTGGGAGTTTTTAGAAGAATATGAAAAGCTAGAAGATGGGCAAAAAGGACATATTGTTGTTGTTATGTTAACGACATCATTAAACCCAGATGATGAAAAGAAAGCAAAAAGCCTAGGCAACATAAAAGGATTTAAGCATAAACCTTTAAGTGCAGAAATGATAGATGAAGTAATAAAAGAACACTTTCCTCAGAATATTTAATTTTTTGTAAGAAAAAACTGAACCCTCTAATTAAAATTTACGTAAGTATATAAGTATAACCCAAAACTTATATACTATGACCTACTTTAACCTGCCTGTAAAGGCTTTTTCAGCGATGCTAATTTATCTAGTTTTTATAAACCAGACTTTAGCTCAAAACAGTATTGAAAACGGAAGCTTTGAAAAAATAGAAAGCTGTCCAGTTTGGAAAAACAATCTTAAGGATAATATTCCAGGCATTAGCTTACCCACAAATGCTAAAGGAGATTTTTTTAACTCATGCGGAAGTCCAGACCTTTCTACACCAAAAAATTATAAAGGTAATCAAGAGCCAGCTGATGGAGAGGGCTATATTGGTTTGTATTTTTATACGCTTAACGATTATAGAGAATATATTCAACTGAATATTAATGAACAACTTGAAAAAGGAGACACATACAGATTGCAATTTAAAGTTAGCCTATCTGAAACCTCTAAAGTTGGTTTAGCTTCATTTTCTGCTATTGTTTGTAATAACCCAATTAAAGTCCAGAATAATAAGAATTTAGATTTTTCACGTCTAGCTCTAATTCCTAATTTAAAATTTCAAAAAGTAGATTTTACACCAGATAATAAGTTAAGCCAGACTAAAAAATGGGTAACTATTACTGCAGAATTTATAGCTAGTGGCGAAGAAAACCACATCGTGTTTGGAAATTTTAGTGATAATAAAAGTAGTGAGCTTTTGCAAAAAGGTACAGCTATTCTGCCTCATCATTATGCTTATTATTTTGTTGATGATGCAAGTTTGAAAAATGTACAACCAAAATTTGTTAGAAATAAGACCTACAAGCTTAAAAATGAAAATTTTGACCCAAAAGGCTATAAACTTGACCGTTTGGCTAGAGAGAATGTAAAAAGAATCTATAAGTACCTAAAAAGGAATTCTAAAACCCAACTACGTATTAGTGGTTTTGCTTACGATAATAAGTCTGCGGAGTATAATAAATTTGTCTCTTCATTAAGAGCTAGAGCAGTAGCACTATACCTTAAAAAGATGGGAATAAAAGAAGAACGTATTGTATGGAAGGGTGAAGGAGATAAACGAGGGGAACTGGATATAGATAAAGTTAAATCTAAGAGTGTAGAATTTGTAATTACAGAATTTGAAGATAATTAACAGTAGTGCTATTTAAAACTAAAAAGCCCCTTGTATACATATACTAGGGGTTTCTTTTTACTGAAAATATAGATTATTTAGTAGTTGATAATTGATGCAACTACCGTAGTTTTCTTTAATTTAAAGCCTTTACTATTCGGATTTAAAATTTTTGGATGTAGGCTAGAATTTCCAATGAGTAATTTCTTCATTTCTGCATTGTATTCTAATACCAAGCTTTCGGTTTTACCACCGCTTAGCACAAAAAAAGATTCAGATTTGTATCCTTTGGATTTAATGTTGACTTTCCAATGAAAGTTTTTCTTACTAGTAAGTGTAAAAGTACCATCACTATCGGTATAGGTGATGTCATCTGTTTGCTCAATTGCAACAGACGCCATGTAGATAGGTAGTCCTAGCTCATCAACAATTTTCCCTGTTACTGTGTTTTGGCTAAAGCCAAGCAGCGGGATAATAGTTAATAGGAGCACAAGGGTTACTTTGTGCATTACGGTTAAGATTTGGACTATAATAACGTATTTTATTGATAATTAGTATATAAAGCGATTTGTACAAAGCTTATAAACTCAAAAATATGAAGTAAAACAATATTAGCTAAAATGCTACGTTTTTAATGGCGGTACGAGAACCAAAAATTAACATAAGTAGTATGGTGCATTTTTATTCTCGTATTTTAACTATAGTAGGTTTATTATTTTTATCAAGTGCTCCGCTTTTAGGGCAAAACCTGATTTTAAACTCAGGCTTTGAAAACTATAAAGCTTGCCCTTCAAACATCACTAATTTTAACGCTTTAGTAGAAGATGTCTCTATACCAACATCTAGTTCTGGAGATTATTTTAACACCTGTGGTTCCGGGGATTTTGCCATTCCATCAAACTTTAAGGGTGAGCAAGAAGTTGCAGAAGGCTCAGGCTATGCAGGGCTATACTTTTATGCGTTAAATGATTATCGAGAATATATTCAACTAAATACATCTAAAAGGCTTAGAGAAAAATTTCCCTATAAGATTTCATTAAAGGTAAGTTTGGCAGAGACTTCTAGCCTAGCCTTAAAAAATATGTCTATAGTAATAACGAATACTAAGGTACGAGTGCCTAATAGTTCTGCTTTAACAGCTTCTAAATTAAATTTAGAGGAAGGTGTTGAGTTTTATGAGGTAAAGCTTACTGCAGACAAATCAATGGCTGATACCGAGGGTTGGATTACCCTTTCTGGCGAATTTGAGGCAAAAGGATTTGAGCAGCATATTATTGTTGGTAATTTTAAAAACAACAATAATACACAGCTGCTAAAGACTAAAAAACCAGTTCTATCTAAAGATTTCTCTTATTATTATGTAGATGATTTTATGCTTGAGGAGCAGCCAAGAATAAATTATGAAGAGGATAAAATCTATGTTTTAGAGCGTAACCCATTTGAACCAAAGGGATATGAATTAGATGATGAGGCTATTGCAAGCGTAAAGAAAATCTTCAAGTTTCTTAAGGAAAACGCTGAGGTACAAATGAAAATTACGGGACATTCTGATAATGTTGGAAATCCTGAATACAATAAATTTATTTCTTCCCTGCGCGCTAGAGCCGTTGCTTTGTACCTTAAAAAGCTAGGTATAGATGATAATCGCGTTGTTTGGGAGGGTGCTGGAGATACTAGACCTCTTAGAAACGGAAAAGTCAAAGAAAAGAATCGTAGAGTTGAATTCGTAATGACCAAATTCGACGACCAGTAAACATATCTTAGCGTAATTTTTAATTACTATTTAAGGCATTAATTCAAGTCTATTTTTATTGAAAAATGAAAGCTGATAGCTAGTTGCAATTGTTTATTTTTGGCTAAAGCCTTAAAATGACCAAGCAATTTACGGTACTGTTATTTACTTGTTTTATTTTTTTTAGTGGATGTAAAGAAGCCACTGAATCCAACCAAAGCCAAACATCCTCTGACTTAGAATTACTTTTTAAGGATTTTCAAGATTTTAAACTTAGCATTAATCCCATCGAAGCTACGAAAGCCGGTTATGCGGCTTATAACGATACGATTGCCGATTATGTATCATATGAATATCAAGAAAAATTAGCACAAGAATATACTACCTTTTTAGAGCGAATTTCTACTATTGATACTACAGAATTAAATGAAACCCAACACCTAGCCTTAGGTACTATGGAGTGGGATTGTAGTATTAAAAAAGAAGGATTAGAAAAAAAGTTGGCGGTTGTAACTTCTCCAATATACAATCTACCGACTTTAGCGGTTTTCCCTCTAGGACAGATTCAATCTTTACACTTATATGTGGCTCAGTTGGCTGGTGGAACAAGTGTTCATCCTTTTGTAACCGTAAAAGACTATGAGGATTGGTTAAGCAGGATAGAGGATTACCTTACTTTTTTGGACACCAGTATGGCAAACATGAAAAAAGGCCTTGCAAATGATATTGTATTACCTAAAGCCTTGGTGGTAAAAATGATTCCCCAATTGGAAAACTTTGTTTCTAATGAGGTGGAAAATCATCTTTTTTATAAGCCTATTCTTCAAATACCAGAAAGCTTTAGTGAAGAAGAGAAAGAATATTTAGCTCAAGAATATTCAAAGGTTATTTCAGAAAAAATAATCCCAAAATATAAAGAGCTAAAAACCTTTTTAGAAGAAGAGTATCTGCCCAAAGCAAGAACTACTTCAGGTATTTCAGCCGTTCCAAACGGTTCTGAAACTTACGATTATTTGATTCGTTTGCATACGACTACCAATATGACGGCAGACGAGATTCATGAACTTGGTTTAAGCGAAGTAGCAAGAATACGGGGGGAAATGGCAAAAGCTATGCAAGCCTTAAATTTTGAAGGAGATTTAATGGCTTTTTTTGAACATGTAAGAACCAATGAGGAATTAGTTCCCTTTAATAAGCCTGAGCAGGTGGTTTCTCATTTTAAGGGTGTTGAGGAAAAAATAGATGCTAAACTAGATTCGGTTTTTAATTTAAGACCCAAAGCTGGTTTTGAAGTTAGACGTACCGAAGCGTTTAGGGAAGCTTCAGCTAGCGCAGAGTATGTTCCGGGGTCAAAAGATGGAAAAAGACCTGGTGTTTTTTATGTTCCTATTCCTAATGTGGAAGAATTTAATATGCTGACAAGCGAAGCTTTGTTTTTGCATGAGGCTGTACCTGGGCATCATTTTCAATTATCACTTCAGCAAGAGAATAAAGATTTACCGGAATTTTTACATCCAGAAAGTATGGGTGTTTTTGTAGAAGGTTGGGCACTTTATGCGGAGTCTCTTGGTAAGGAATTAGGGTTATATGAAGACCCTTACCAATATTTTGGAATGTTAAGTATGGAAATGCACCGTGCCATAAGATTGGTAGTTGATACTGGAATCCATGCCAAGGGCTGGACTAGAGAACAAGCGATACAATATTCTCTGGAGAATGAAGCAGATTCTGAAGCCGGAATCATTGCCGAGATTGAACGCTACATGGCTACTCCAGGGCAGGCTTTATCCTATAAAATAGGACAATTAAAGATTCGTGAATTACGAAACAACGCAGAAAAAGCCTTAGGAAAAGATTTTAAGGTTGGTGATTTTCACGACCAAGTTTTAAACTCAGGAAGTTTACCGTTAATCCTTTTGGAGCAAAAAATTGATTCTTGGATTGACACTATCAAAGCACAAACAAAATAAATATCAAAATGAAAAATTACACATTTTTAGTCTTAGTAAGTTTTGTACTGTTCTCTTGCACTCAAAAAGAGGAAGTTGACTTACTTGTTTATAATGCTAAAATTTATACGGTTGATGAAAATTTTTCTGAGGCTACAAGCTTTGCTGTGAAAGACGGTGAGTTTATGGCGGTTTCAGAGAATAGCCTAGATGATTATAACGCAAAAGAAATGCTAGATGCCAACGGTAAAACTATTGTTCCCGGTTTAATAGATGCACATTGTCATTTTTATGGATTAGGGCTAACTCAGCAAATAGTCAATCTTAGAGGCACAACCAGCTATGATGATATTTTGGAGAAAGTAGTTGAATTTCAAAAAGAGAAACCATCAAATTTTATTCAAGGTCGAGGTTGGGACCAAAACGATTGGGAGGTAAAGGAATTCCCAACAAAAGACAAATTAGACGAATTATTCCCAGATACACCAGTTGCCTTAGAACGTGTGGATGGCCATGCTTATTTGGTAAACCAAAAAGCTTTGGATTTAGCCGGAATCAAAAAAGAAACTCAAATAAGCGGTGGAGAAATTATTAAAGATGCAAAAGGTAATCTTACAGGGGTTTTAGTGGATAA
>CAYTRI010000149.1:0-5942 GCA_964440105.1 uncultured Flavobacteriaceae bacterium | reverse complement strand
ACAAAAAAAGCCTCCCAAAAGGAAAGCCTTTCATTGGTTTGCATCTAAATGCAATACCTAGTTTCAATTCTGTTTGTCGAATTGAAACACAACACAACAGTACAAAGATACTAAAGCATTTACTATTTTAACAAAACAACATCTATTTCAAATTATAAATTAACAATTATATATTGGATATATTCCATATTATAGGATATAATCCATAAATTAGCTATCCATTTTTTCGAGATAGTGAACAAAACCATTTTACATTTAGATCTAGATACCTTTTACGTATCTGTGGAACGACTCATTAATACCGAGTTAAAAAACAAACCTCTTTTAGTTGGCGGCACTAGCGATAGAGGTGTTGTAGCTGCTTGTAGTTATGAGACTAGAGTCTTTGGCATACACTCAGGCATGCCTATGAAAATGGCCAAAGAGCTTTGCCCAGAAGCAACTATAATTAGAGGTAATGCAGGCACTTATAGTAAACATTCCGATATGGTTACTGAGATTATCAAAGAAAAAGTGCCTGTTTTTGAAAAATCTAGTATTGATGAATTTTATGCAGATTTATCAGGAATGGATAAATTTTTTGGATCCTACAAATACGCAAGTGAGCTTCGCCAAAAAATCATAACTGAAACTGGACTACCTATCTCATTTGGCCTTTCTGTAAACAAAGTAGTTTCCAAAGTTGCCACTAATGAGGCCAAACCTAATAACCAATTGAAAATAGATTTTGGTTTAGAGAAATCTTTCCTAGCTCCACTCTCTATTAAAAAAATACCCATGGTAGGCGATAAAACCTATCAAACATTAAGGAATCTAGGTATACGACAAGTAAAAACCGTTCAAAAAATGCCAGTGGATATTATGCATCGTGTGCTAGGAGCAAATGGCAGAGTTATTTGGAAACGTGCCAATGGTATTGATAACACTCCTGTAATTCCCTTTTGTGACAGAAAGTCTATTTCTACCGAACGCACTTTCGATAGAGATACTATTGATGTTGTAAAATTGAGAGGTATTCTATTGGCAATGACCGAAAATTTAGCATATCAATTGCGTAGAGGCGATAAACTCACAGCTTGTATCACAGTAAAAATTAGATATTCAGATTTCAATACCTATTCTAAACAATTACGAATTCCATATACCAGCGCAGATCATATTCTAATTCCTAAAATTCTAGAGATGTTTAATATACTTTATAGCAAACGAATGTTAGTCCGTTTGATAGGAATTCGATTCAGTCATTTGGTATCTGGAAATTATCAGATTAACCTTTTTGAAGATACCGAAGAAGCCTTGAACTTGTACCAAGCCATGGATTACGTACGCTCACGATTTGGTGATCGAAGTGTTTTTAGAGCATCAGCAATGGGAGCAAAAACAATAGGCAGAATGCACAACCCATTTAATGGCCAGCCTCCTGTAGTTCTAGCACATCGAAAACAATAAAAATTAAAATTTTAAAAAAACAAATTTCAAATAAATGTCAAAAAACAAAATCTATGACCTTGAAGAACGAACTTACGTATTTGCTAAAAATTGTCGAATTCTAGTAAAATCACTTCCTAAAACGATTAGTAATATTGAGGACGGCAGGCAGCTTATCCGTTCTTCAGGGTAAACAGGGGCAAACTACATTGAAGCCAATGAGAAATTAGGAGATAAGGATTTTTTAATGCGAGCCAAGATTGCAAGAAAAGAAGCAAAAGAAAGTCATTATTGGTTAAAACTTTTATCCGACATGAATCCCTCTCTTAAAAATGATATTGAAGACCTAGAGTCTGAAGCATTAGAATTAAAGAAAATACTATCAGCAATAATCAATAAGTCATCTTAACAATCTTGAGATTTGTGATTTCATCCTATGTATTTAAACTGCCATACATACTATAGTTTACGATTTGGAACTTTTTCTGAACTAGAATTGTTAGAACTAGCAAGAGAAAATCATGTAAAGCAACTTGTACTAACAGATATAAACAACACCTCGGCCTGTCTGAATTTTGTTAGAAAAGCACCAGAGTACGGCATTAAACCTGTTTTAGGAATTGACTTTAGAAATGGTGTTGATTCCTGTTTTATAGCTATTGCAAAAAACAATAAGGGATACCAAGAGTTAAATTCATTTCTGTCCCATCATCTTCATAACAACAAAGAAATTTCGCAACGCGCTCCAAAATTTAATAATGCTTTTGTTATCTATCCATTCGAAAAAGTTTTATTAAATGAATTTGACAATTTACTAACTAGTGAATTTATTGGTGTTTCTATTAAAGACTTAAGGCGTTTACCTTTTTCAAAATTAAAAGACTTAGAGCAAAAATTAGTAGTACTACAACCTGTTACTTTTAGAAACAAAAGAGATTTTAATGCGCATCGTTTGTTACGTGCTATTGACAAAAACATACTCTTAAGCAAACTTTCTAAAAAAGAAGAAGCTGATGAAGGTGAAAAAATGTTTCCCATAGAAAACCTAGTTAGTGCGTTTTCAGAGTTTCGCTTTATCCTAGAAAACACGCAACACCTAATTAATCAATGTACGATTCATTTTGATTTTTCGAAAAATCGAAAACCTCAAAACCTAAAATATTATACCACTAGCAAGAACAAGGATGACACCCTTTTAGAAAAGTTGTGTAAAGAAGGTATGCCATATCGTTACCCTAAACTTACAGGTGCCATAAAAAATCGTCTTGAAAAAGAGCTGACTCTTATTAAAAAAATGGGCTTTGTCTCTTATTTTCTAATCAATTGGGATATTGTCTCTTATGCAAAAAAACAAGGGTTTTTCTATGTGGGTCGTGGTAGCGGAGCTAACAGCATCGTTGCTTATTTATTACAAATTACCGATGTGGACCCTATGGAACTAGATCTCTATTTTGAGCGTTTTATCAATTTATACCGTGCCAATCCGCCAGATTTTGACATCGATTTTTCATGGCGAGATAGAGAGCATATGACACAATATATTTTTAAACGCTTTAAAAATGTTGCCTTAGTTGGCACCTATGTCACCTTTAAACAAAAAGGGGTAATTAGAGAACTTGGTAAAGTATTTGGCCTACCAAAAGAAGAAATTGATGCCTTAAGTGATGGAAAGTTTACATCCTCTAAATTAGATAAGGTAACGGCACTAGTTTTAAAATACGGAAAGCTAATTCATGGAATGCCAAATTACATAAGTGTACACGCAAGCGGTATAGTAATAAGTGAAAAGTCTTTAAACACTTTCTCAGCAACTTTTATGCCTCCTAAAGGTTTTGCTACCATTCAGTTTGACATGATAATTGCTGAAGATGTTGGCTTATATAAATTTGATATTCTTGCCCAACGCGGTTTAGGAAAAATTAAAGACACTATAGAAATTGTAAAATACAATCAGCCAGAAAAAGCCAACTTCGATATTCATGATGTAAAAAAATTCTACGCAGATGCCACCATTAACACACTCATAAAAACAGCGCAATGTATGGGATGTTTTTATGTAGAATCACCCGCTATGCGTATGCTCTTAAAAAAACTTGAAGTCGATAATTACCTCGGACTTGTGGCTGCCAGTTCCATTATTAGACCAGGAGTTTCCAAAAGCGGAATGATGCGTGAATATATTTTAAGACATCGAAATCCCGGAAGAACAGAAGAAAAAGCACATCCAGTAATGCTGAGTATTATGCCAGAAACCTATGGAGTTATGGTATACCAAGAAGATGTTATTAAGGTGGCGCATCATTTTGCAGATTTAGACTTGGGTGAAGCAGATGTTTTAAGAAGAGGTATGAGTGGAAAGTTTAGGTCTCGAAAAGAGTTTGAAAAAGTAAAGGCCAAATTCCATTCCAATTGCCTAAAAAAAGAGTATTCTGAAAAACTGATTAACGAAGTTTGGCATCAAGTAGCAAGCTTTGCAGGTTATGCATTTGCTAAAGGACATTCAGCATCTTATGCTGTAGAAAGCTATCAAAGTCTATTTCTTCGTGCGTATTTTCCCTTAGAGTATCTGGTTGCAGTACTTAATAACGGTGGCGGGTTTTATCGTGCTGAATTTTACATACATGATGCTCGTATGCTAGGAGCAACTATTCATGCGCCATGCGTTAATCAAAGTCATGCAGCAAACGTAATTTACAATACTCATATCTATCTTGGCTTTATGTATCTACGAGACATAGAACAACGCGTAGTAATACGTTTATTAAATGAACGCGAAGCAAATGGGGTATTCAAATCTTTAGAAGAGTTTCTAGATAGAGTTATTATTTCAATAGAACAACTAAGTATTTTAATTCGAATTGATGCTTTCCGGTTTACTAAAACTAATAAACATGAGTTATTATGGAAAGCCCATTTAATAGTTTCAAAAAGTAAACGCTTGGAACACCCTAAACTATTCCTTCCTAAAAATCAAAAATTTAAGATTCCTAAACTAAATACTACAAATTTAGAAGCCGCTTTTGAGCAGTGGGAATTATTAGGTTTTACACTTTGCAGCCCCTTTAATTTATTAGAAGAAACTCCAAAAAATAAAAATGGACAGCTACACCTATCACATTACCTAAATAAAAATATAGATATCTATGGCTATTTAGTTACTGTTAAAAACACCTCTACACATAATGGAAAACGCATGCATTTTGCTACTTTGTTAGACCAAAATGGTGAGGTTTTTGATACGGTCCTATTCCCTCCAGTAGCAGCTAAATATAAATTTAGAGGTAAAGGGATATATCGATTTTATGGCAAAGTTGTTAGCGAATTTGGGTTCTTGAGTATTGAAGTTATTAAAATGCGAAAAGAAAACTATATTCCAGACCCTAGGTATTCGGATATGAAGACAAGTAAGAAATTGATAAAACCAAAAGAAGGTTTAAAAAGGCTATCTAATTAAATTAAAAAAGGATCTTGCTTTTAAAACAAGACCCTTTTACGAGAACACTATATGAAAATGAAAAAATTTACTTTCTTAATTATTACATGGTAAATGTAGTAGTAGCACCTCCATTTAAGAAAAAAATGATGTGAACTCGCAAATTCTTATGGTGTAATCCTTTAATTTTAGTGGTAAGCTACTTTTATACATGAAAAGAAAGGTTTCGTATACTGGAAAAATTCAATTTACTGGTCTTCAACTAAAAGAACCCGTAACACATGCCGCAGGATTACTTGGAGTTAAAGAAGCTTTAAGACATGGCTTTAAGGAAATGGGTGTCCTACGCTCCATGAAAGCACTCCTAGAAATGAACCAAAAAGATGGCTTTGATTGCCCAAGTTGCGCTTGGCCAGACCCTGAAAAACCCTCAAAACTTGGGGAATACTGCGAGAATGGTGCAAAAGCATTAGCAGATGAGGCTACTACCACAAAAGCAGATAGCGTCTTTTTTAAAAAACATTCTGTAGAAGAACTTTCTCAACTTACCGACTATGAGCTTAACAAATTAGGAAGATTAACAGAACCTTTAGTCCTTAAACCTAATAGTATTCATTACGAATCCATTGATTGGCACGAAGCTTTTAACCTAATATCAAACAAGCTTAAAAAATTAGATTCTCCAAACGAAGCTATCTTTTATACCTCAGGGCGTTCTAGCAATGAAGCCGCCTTTTTATATGGAATGTTTGCTCGCGCATTTGGTACCAATAATATGCCAGATTGCTCTAATATGTGCCATGAAAGTAGCGGTGTAGCACTGAGTGAAACTCTAGGGATAGGTAAAGGTTCCGTAAAGCTAGAAGATTTATATGAAGCAGAAGTAGTTATAGTTGCTGGTCAAAACCCCGGAACCAATCACCCAAGAATGTTATCTGCCTTGGAGAAATGCAAACAAAATGGTGGTAAAGTAATTAGCATAAATCCTTTGGAAGAAACGGGATTAATTAACTTTAGAAATCCACAAAACCTTAAAGGTTTGGTTGGCGGCGGAGAAGATTTAGCAGATATCCATTTACAA
>CAYTRI010000148.1:2076-5958 GCA_964440105.1 uncultured Flavobacteriaceae bacterium | reverse complement strand
GCAAAAGCCTTTACAACAGCTAAAAATTTGGTTTCTTTTTGGAGTTTAGCCTTAAAAAAATTGTAATTGTGTTCAAGTGCACTAAGGTCTATCTCTAAAGTAGTTTCTCCAATATTACCCATTGGCTGCCTTTTTCTTAGAAGTAATTTCTTCAGCATCAACATTCATCTCTTTAACTTTCTCTTTAAGCATGGCTTTATAGAAAGCTGCTCTACTTAAAGGCTCATACTCTTCGGTTTCACCTAATAAAACCAGCTTATCATTATCAGATTTTCTAAAACTATAGTTGGCAAGGTTTCCTGTGCGTGTGCATACGGCATGGACTTTAGTCACATATTCGGCAGTGGCCATTAAAGCGGGCATTGGCCCAAAAGGGTTTCCTTTAAAGTCCATATCTAATCCAGCTACAACAACACGAACACCACGGTTTGCCAAATCATTGCAGACAGTTACTATTTCATCATCAAAAAATTGTGCTTCATCAATACCTACCACTTGGCAATTATCTGCTAATAATCTAATATTCGCAGCTGCTGGGACAGGGGTAGAACGTATCTCATTAGAATCGTGAGAAACTACCATTTCTTCATTATAGCGAGTATCTACCTGTGGTTTAAAAATCTCCACACGTTGCTTAGCAAATTGCGCGCGCTTTAGCCTTCTAATGAGTTCTTCAGTTTTCCCAGAAAACATAGAACCACAGATAACTTCTATCCAGCCAAACTGTTCTTTATGGTTTACGGTGTTTTCGAGAAACATATTGTACTTTTAAACGAAAATAGGGGTTTATTCGTTCTTGTTATAGAAGCTTTAAAATTACTAAAAAAATATGCCTCAATTCTACATTAAAATTTAACCTTTTGTTTTTAAAAAGGCATAAATTTTGATAGTACATTTATAATTAAATAGTTAGACAGATGAAAAGACAGATACGAGAACAATTGGTTAAACTTTCTACGGATATTATTACATCTCGTGAGGATAGAGAGTTGACTGAGTTGTATGATGTGGCAAAGGAGCTTTACGAGAAAATAGCTGTTCTAAAATTTATAGATGAAAAGCTAAATGACATTGAGGTTGATGTGTCTAAAAATGTACTTGCAACCCGTTTTGAAAAAATGGCTAGCGAAGTTATTAGCGGGAACAAAGGGGTTCCAGAAAATAATCCGCATGAAGAGGATATTATAACTCATCCTGGGATGGATACCATTAAAGGGATGGTTTCGGAAATGCCAAGCGAAGCAATTGAGCATATTTTTGCAGATTTTATTGCTAAGCCAGAAACAATGAAAAATGAAAAAGAAATACTTTCTCCCGAGCCAACGGCAGCCAATACAATCCCAAAATCTTTGAATGACAGGCTAACTAAAGAACTACAAATAGGACTAAACGATAAGTTAGCTTTTGTAAAACACTTATTCCATGATAATGCGGAAGATTATACTCGAGTACTTTCACAGTTAAACACTATAGATAGTGAAGAGCGTTCTGTAGCTTTTATAAATAATATGGTTAAGCCAGAATATAATAACTGGGAAGGGAAAGAAGAATATGAAACTAGGTTTATGTCTTTTATAGAGCGTAAGTTTGCATGATATGCCTTTTTTGTACATTTAGTTAACCAACTAAATGTTTTTTTATGGTAAAAAAGATTCTTTATTGGGTCTCAACAAGTATGTTGACTCTAATCATGTTTTTTTCTGTCTATAATTATTTCTTCAACCATCAAGCAATCAGTGATTTCTTTGTGAATATGGGATACCCAACCTACCTTATATATCCTTTGGCTGTTGCAAAAATTCTTGGGTTGCTAGCTGTATGGGGTAACTTTTCTAAGTGGCTAAAAGAATGGGCTTATGCGGGATTTTTCTTTAATACCCTTTTAGCGTTTTTTGCCCATTATATGGTAAACGATGGTGAACATATGTTTGCAGTCATAGCTTTTACAGTAGTTTTAATCTCTTATTTTACGGGAAAAGAAGTAAGACCGTAACTTTGCTTTATGGGGAAGTTATATTTGGTGCCTACACCAATCGGTAATCTAGAAGATATTACACTTAGAGCAATTACTGTTTTAAAGGAGGTCGATTTAATTCTTGCTGAAGATACCCGTACAAGCGCAAAACTCTTACAGCATTTTGAAATTGCTACTCAGATGCATAGTCACCACATGCATAATGAACACAAAACAGTAGATAACATCATTAAAAGATTACAAAATGATGAAACCATTGCGCTGATTTCTGATGCAGGAACACCTGCAATCTCGGACCCTGGGTTTTTATTAACTCGTGCTTGTGTTGAAAATGATATTGAAGTGGAATGCCTGCCCGGAGCAACAGCTTTTGTACCCGCTTTGGTTAATAGCGGTCTGCCAAATGACCGTTTTGTGTTTGAAGGTTTTCTACCAGTAAAGAAAGGAAGACAAACTCGACTAGAGTTTTTAGCAGAGGAAACAAGAACTATGATTTTCTACGAATCTCCTCATAAGCTATTGAAAACACTAGGAAATTTTACAACATATTTTGGAATAGACAGACCAGTCTCTGTATCTCGTGAATTAACAAAAATGTACGAAGAGACCATTCGAGGGACGACTGCTGAGGTATTGGAACACTACACCCAAAAACCACCAAAGGGAGAACTAGTGATTATTGTTGCTGGGAAGAAATAACTACAGTTTATAATTGAAACTTAAGCCTCGCTGTTATGGTTTTTTAAGTTTTGCGACTAAGAAATAAAACCAGCTAATTCGTGGTCTCTAAACTACTTCCCGAAGTTGATAAAGTTTATTTTATCAATAAATACACATTAATCCATATTCTTTCTGGGAGGGGTAACATTCAGGTTGATTTTGAAAATTATGCCGATTGGCAAGACAAGGCTATATATTTAGAAAAGGGACAATACATTAAATTCCTTTCAGATGATTTTATAGTTAGAAAAATAGAGTTTCCTGATGAGGCTATGTTTAGGAATAAAGATGTGCGCGTTCTTTTTAAACACCTAATATCTCTAGGCTATATTGATTTTAGTGAATGTGCAGACTGTCAGAATTTCCTAAACAGTTCTGTTTTTTCAGAGAAAACCCAAGAAATTATTGATATTTCATCAAAACAATGGTATTGGCAAAACCCATTTAAAGCCAGTAAAGACGAATATCAAATCATCTTTGATGTTAAAGAAGTAATAGATAAAGAGTTTCCAAACCGTTTGTCTAATAATGACTTAGTTCACTTAATAAGTAAAAATGGGATTAATGCTCAAGCCTTAGTTCAACAAAAAATAGGTTTATCAATCACAAAACTTTTGGCAAAAAAAAGATTGGTAGAAAGTAAAAGAGAAATTGCTTTTACAGATAAAAACATACAGGAGATTTCGTATGAAATGGGATATAAGGACCCAGCATACTTTAATAGAGTTTTTAAGAATACTACAGGCAATACCCCAGCTGAATTTCGTGCAGGTTTTGATTTTGAAAATAGGGACATTTTTGTGCAAGACATCATAAACCTTATTCAAGAACATCACAAGGAACAAAGATCATTAGAATTTTATGCCGAAAAAATGAAGGTTTCTGTTAAAACACTATCCAAAAAGACAAGAACTAAAATGAATGCCTCTCTTGGGCAATTAATAAGAAATGAAATCATTTCTACTTCTAAAGTTTTATTAAATCAAGATACTTCTGTTAAGGACATAGCTTTTCAGTTAGGTTTTGAAGAAGCCAATCACTTCTCCCAGTATTTTAAAAATTACACAGGTAATACCCCTTCCAATTTTAAAATAGAAAAGTACAATTCTTAGCGCCTTTTTTGTACCTAATCTCCTTCGCTCTATGCTGAAATTTGCAATGTAATTACAAAGTAAAATTTGTTTTAA
>CAYTRI010000148.1:0-1976 GCA_964440105.1 uncultured Flavobacteriaceae bacterium | reverse complement strand
CAATGTAATTACAAAGTAAAATTTGTTTTAATCATTAAAAATATCAGAAATGGAAATTAAATCATTAGCT
Source organism: uncultured Flavobacteriaceae bacterium (assembly GCA_964440105.1). Taxonomy (GTDB): domain Bacteria; phylum Bacteroidota; class Bacteroidia; order Flavobacteriales; family Flavobacteriaceae; genus Croceitalea. The sequence continues at coordinate 1,906 of CAYTRI010000148.1, read as the reverse complement.
ACCGAAATGGATAGCATAGTAACAAAAGGAGCCATAGTAGATGCTGTAAAGCAATTCTTTGCAGAAGACGCAACAACATCTGACTATAATGGCGTAGCGACCACGAATAAACAACAAATGGTGGAAAAGATGGAAGGGTTTGCTGGTGCAATTGCACAGGTAAATGGAATCACCCATCACCATACTATTGTAGATGGAAATGTATCGGCTTCAGAATTCACATTCGATTTTAATATGAAAGATAACAGTAAAATTTACTGGCATGAGATTATTCGAAGAGTATGGAATAATAAAGGAAAAGTAATTCAAGAAGAATATTTTAACGCACAATAAAATGTTCTCACATTCCTCTAATATTAGGCAGACTAACCTTTTGATTCGCCAGCGCGAAGCTGATTTGGGCTCTCTTTTTATAAGGACCAGATGGCATTATCAATCAGGGCTTACTGACAGTGAAATTAGCAGGGATAATGACTCAGTAGTTAAAAACAAACAATTTAAAAAAACAAAATGAAAACTTTAAAAGTATCCTTATTAATAGTAGTATTTACATTAACTACAAGTTTATCGGCGCAAGACAAAATGGCCAATAACATTGACAATAGCAATATTGCACTTTCAGGTTATAGCCCTGTATCTTATTTGGATTTGGGATTAGCTCAAAGAGGAAATAAAGATTTTAAATCTGAGTATAAGAAAGTAGCCTATTACTTTACTTCTGCAGAGCAGAAGGCAACTTTTGATGAGAATCCTTCAAGATACTTGCCTCAGTATGGTGGTTTCTGTGCTTTTGGTGTTTATGCAGGAGCAAAATTTAGAGTAGACCCAACTAAATTTATCGTTAAAGATGATCAGTACTACTTGTATTTAAATAACGTGGAGTTAGATGCTAAGCAATTATGGCTTGCAGAAAACAATCACGGTAAATTAAAAAGCGTTGCTGACACCAACTGGGAGAAGCTAGGGAAAACACACAACTAAATTATTTTATTAATCTTTAATTTTTACATCATGAAATTCATAACCAAAAGAATTCACGCATTTTTAGATTACCCCGTTGCTATTGCACTTATAGCACTTCCATTTTTATTAGGATTGGGGAGCTCAAATCCTCTAGCATTACAGCTTTCAGTAGCTACAGGAATAGCAGCATTTATTTTAACCTTATTAACAGACCATCACTTAGGAGCATTTAAGGTTATACCTTACAAATTTCATTTGATAGTTGACTTTGCGGTAGCTATTGTATTTATTCTGGCGCCTTTTATTTTTTCTTTTAAAGGAATTGACGCCTATTTCTATTGGATAAACGGAATTGCTGTACTTACAGTAGTTAGTCTACATAAAGCAGAAATGACACCTTAGTAATTGTAATAAAACACTAGGTAATATAGAGCGCTTAGAGTACAATGTTTTTTTCACATAAAACAGCTAAAAATTTTAGTTGGTTATGGCTCCAAGCATGTCAATCTTTTGGTTGATGTGCTTTGGTGTTTATTGCAAATTACCAAACCTATATTTTAGCTTTTTTATACATTTAAGCAAACATGAAAAAACTACTCTCAGAAATTAGAGCTTGCGAAGTATGTAAGGAACACCTTCCCTTAGGGCCAAGACCAATTGTTGCTGCGCACCCAGATGCTAAAGTCATTATTATAGGGCAAGCACCAGGAACTAAAGTTCATGAAACTGGTGTTCCCTGGGATGACCCAAGTGGAAGACAATTGCGCAAATGGTTGGGAGTATCCGATGCTATTTTTTACGACGAAACCAAAATAGCTTTAGTGCCTATGGGTTTTTGTTATCCTGGGAAAGGAAAAGGAGGAGATTTGCCACCAAGAAAAGAATGTGCTCCTTTATGGCATCAACAACTTTGGGATAGCATGCCTAATTTAGAATTGATTAT
>CAYTRI010000147.1:0-6013 GCA_964440105.1 uncultured Flavobacteriaceae bacterium | reverse complement strand
TTCAAGCTTCTGTCTCAAGCTATTTGAATTAGTCAAAGGTATACCCGTTATCTGCAGCAACTTTATCTGCAATTTGAGTACGTAACTCTACTACATTGGGTTGATTTGTATACTTAGTGAAACGTTTAAGTCCCATTAACATCATTTTTTGCTCATCACCCTCTGAAAAAGAAACTATTGCTTCTTTTCCTTTTTGCACCACAATGTCAGTTGCTCTATAAAGGTAAAGTTTAGACATTGCTATTTGGGTAGCTTGTGATTCTTCTCCAGATCTTTTAGCATTTTTCTCTGTACGTAAAATAGTAGATTCTGCTAAGTATGTCTGTATTAGTATATCGGATGCAGCCATTAATAGTTGCTGATGTTCTTCTAATTTAGGTCCAAACTTCTGCACGGCACTACCAGCAACCATTAAGAATACTTTTTTAAGACGTTTTATTAAATCCTTTTCTTCAGCAAATAATTCTGAAAAGTCTGGAGAATCAAATGCTGGAATGCCCATAAGTTCTTCTCCAACTGCAGTTGCAGGACCCAGTAAATCTACATGACCTTTCATTGCTTTTTTAACTAGCATACCGACAGCAAGCATTCTGTTGATTTCATTTGTACCCTCATATATTCTAGATATACGGGCGTCTCTCCATGCCGATTCCATTGGTGTGTCTGCACTAAAGCCCATACCACCAAAAATCTGAATACCTTCATCTGTGGTATGCTGAACATGTTCAGAAACTGCTACTTTAAGAATTGAACATTCAATAGCATATTCTTCTACACCTTTTAATTCTGCTTCTTGATGGCTATTGCCCTCAGCTTCTCTGATAGCAATTCTATCCTCAATATTTTTAGCAGCTCTATAGCATGCAGACTCATCAGCGTAAGCATTAGTTGCCATATCAGCAATTTTTGCTTTGATAGCACCAAAACTAATTATTGGTGTCTTAAACTGGATACGCTCATTAGCGTATTTAGTTGCTTCATTGATAACACGCCTTTGTGCCTCTAAACATGCTGCTGCTAATTTTATACGACCAACATTTAAAGCATTCATTGCTATTTTAAAACCATTACCTCGTTCAGAAAGCATATTTTCAACTGGCACTTTAGTGTCACTAAAAAATACTTGACGTGTTGAAGATGCATGTATACCTAATTTCTTTTCTTCATCGCCAAGAGATATTCCATTTTCAGGGTCATTTTCAACTATGAAACCAGTGATGTTTTTATCATCTCCAATTCTTGCAAAAACGATAAAAACACTACAGAAGCCTGCATTAGAAATCCACATTTTTTGACCAGAGATACTATAGTATTTTCCATCATCAGAAAGTACTGCTTTTGTTTTTCCAGAATTAGCATCCGAACCTGCTCCGGGTTCTGTTAAACAATAAGCACCAAACCATTCGCCAGAAGCTAATTTTGGAACATATTTTTGTTTTTGTTCTTCTGTACCATATAGCGTAATTGGCATTGTGCCAATACCTGTATGCGCTCCAAAGGCAGTACTAAACGAACCTGTAGCACCAGAAATATAATCACAAACTAACATGGTTGATACAAACCCCATACCCATTCCACCATAAGACTCTGGGACAGCTACACTTAAAAGACCTAATTCACCAGCCTTACGCATAGTTTCTTCTGTATATCCGTACTCCTTGTTTTCAAAACGTTCCCAATGCGCCCAAAGTTCTCTATCAACAAACTCTTTTGTGCTTTCACGCATCATTTGTTGTTCTTCAGATAAATCTTCCAAAGTAAAAACATCTTCACAGTTGGTTTCTTTAACAAGGAATTGACCTCCCCTAAGAATATCTTTTTGTATTGTATCAGTACTCATATTCGTATTTCTTTTTCTAATTCAAAAACTCATAAATTCCTGCGGCACCTTGTCCAGTACCCACACACATGGTAACCATACCATATTTACCTTGCATATTTCGCTTCCGCATTTCATCAAATAACTGAACAGATAATTTGGCGCCAGTACAACCTAGTGGATGTCCTAAAGCAATTGCACCACCATTCACATTAACAATGTCATGGTTTAGTCCTAATTCGCGAATGACAGCTAAGGATTGCGATGCGAAGGCTTCATTCAATTCGATGAGTTCAACATCACTTTGCTTTAACCCTGCTTGCTTTAATGCTTTTGGCACAGCGGCAACTGGGCCAATTCCCATTATTCTTGGCGGAACACCAGCAGCTGCATAGTTTACCATTCTTGCAATAGGCTCTAGATTTAATTCTTTTACCATTTCTTCGCTCATGACCATTACAAAAGCTGCACCATCGCTCATTTGAGATGAATTGCCAGCAGTAACACTACCATTGGCAGCAAATACAGCTCTTAATTTATTTAGAACAGCTGTAGAAGTACCTTTTCTTGGTCCTTCATCTTTGGTTACTGTATATTTTTTATTTGCTTTTTTTCCATCAGAACCGATAAAAGTTTGTTCTACTTCAATAGGGACTATTTGGTCCTGAAAACGGTCTTCAGCTTGCGCTTTTAAAGCTTTCATGTGTGAGTTGTAGGCAAACTCATCTTGGTCTTCACGGGACACTTTGTATTCTTGAGCTACAGCTTCTGCCGTATTACCCATACCCCAATAATAATCTTCATGACCAGCTTTAACAATGTCATAATTTAATTCGGTTTTGTACCCTGTCATTGGTACAGAGCTCATACTTTCTGCACCACCTGCAATGATGCAGTCGGCCATTCCTGCTTGTATTTTTGCTGTAGCAATTCCAATGGTTTCAATCCCTGAAGAACAAAATCTGTTGACTGTTACGCCAGGCACATCAACTATGTCTAAGCCCATTAAAGAGATAAGACGAGCCATATTTAAACCCTGAGAGCCTTCTGGCATAGCATTACCTACAATAACATCATCTATCCGTTTTTTATCTAATTGTGGAAGCTCTTTCATCATATGTTCGATGGTCTCAGCTGCCAATTCATCAGTTCTTTTGAATCTGAAAACTCCTTTTGGTGCTTTACCAACTGCTGTGCGATATCCTTTAACTATATATGCTGTTTTCATTTTGTTAGCTTTTGGCTGTAAGCTTATAGCTTAAAGCGAAATTTTTAATTTCTTAATGGTTTACCAGTTTTTAACATGTGCTGAATACGCTCTAATGTTTTACGTTCTGTACAAAGTGATAAGAATGCTTCTCTTTCAATGTCTAAAAGATATTGTTCTGATACATAAGTTGGTTCAGATAAATCCCCTCCTGCCATTACATAAGCCAGTTTGTTAGCTATTTTCTTATCGTGTTCACTGATGTAATTACTTGCCTCCATAGAATCTGTTCCAACAAGAAACATACCTAAAGCCTGTTTTCCAAGTACCTTTACATCTTTACGAGTAGGAGGTTGGGTATAACCAGCTTCGGCCATCAATTTAGCATGTGCTTTTGCAGTTGCTATTTGTCTATCTTTATTAACAACAACGATATCTTTTCCTTTTTGAAGAATCCCTAAGTCATATGCTTCATACGCCGAGGTAGATACTTTCGCCATTCCAATAGTCAAAAAGTACTCTTGTAATATGTTAAGTTCTACATCACCTTTTCTAAAAGAGTCAGACGCTCTTAGCGCGAATTCTTTAGAACCACCACCACCAGGGATTACCCCAACTCCAAACTCAACTAAACCAATATAAGTTTCAGCTGCGGCTACCACTTTATCTGCATGAAGGGAAAGTTCACAACCACCTCCTAAAGTCATTCCATGTGGAGCAGAAACGGTTGGGATTGATGAGTAGCGCATACGCATCATAGTATCTTGGAACATTTTTATAGCCATATTGAGCTCATCATACTCTTGCTCAACAGCCATCATAAAAATCATTCCAATATTTGCCCCAACAGAGAAATTTGCAGCTTGATTACCAACAACTAAACCTTGATAATCTTTTTCAGCTAAATCAATAGCTTTATTCAATCCAGCTAAAACGTCACCACCAATAGTGTTCATTTTAGATTGAAATTCTACATTTAAAATACCATCTCCTAAATCCTCTATAACAACACCGCTATTTTTAAATACTTCTTTTGATTTTCTAATGTTATCTAAAATGATAAAAGCATCCTGACCAGGGATTTTCACCATTTCTTTTTTAGGAATATCATAGAAATACGTAGCGCCATCTTTTACACTATAGAATGAGGTAATCCCTGCTGCTTTCATTTCTGAAACCCAAGAAGCAGCTTCTTGGTTTTCTGCAGCTATAAATTCTAGACCTTTATCTAAACCTACAGCGTCCCAAATTTGAAAAGGACCATGTTCCCATCCAAATCCAGCTTTCATGGCATCATCTATCTTGTAAAGGTCATCTGTAATCTCTGGTATACGATGTGAAACATAAGCGAATAATGACCCAAAACTCTTGCGGTAGAATTCACCTGCCTTATCTTTTCCTCCAGTTAAAACTGAAAAACGGTCTACTACATTATCTATGGTTTTGGTAAGTTCTAGTGTAGCGAATTTCGCACTCTTTTTAGACCGATAATCCATCGTATCCAAATCTAATGTTAGGATTTCTGTCTTGCCTTTATCGTTTTTAGTTTTCTTATAAAAACCTTGTCCAGATTTACTTCCTAACCATTTATTTTCCATCATTTTGGAGATGAAATCTGGTAGCGCAAACAATGCATGGCGTTCATCGTCTTTGCAATTTTTTGCAATTCCGTTTGCAACATGCACTAAAGTATCTAAACCAACAACATCTACAGTTCTAAAAGTTGCAGATTTTGGACGACCAATTAGAGGTCCTGTAAGTTTATCGACTTCTTCAACGGTCATTCCCATTTCCTTTACGGCATGGAAAAGACTTTGAATACTAAATATACCTATGCGATTTCCTATAAAGGCAGGGGTGTCCTTAGCAACCACTGAAGTCTTCCCTAGGAATTGCTCTCCATATGCGTTTAGGAAATCTAATACTTCTGATGAGGTTTTTGGACCTGGAATTATTTCGAATAGCTTTAAGTAACGTGCTGGATTAAAGAAATGTGTTCCACAGAAATGTTTCTGAAAATCATCACTTCTACCTTCACTCATAAAATTGATAGGAATTCCAGAGGTGTTAGAAGTAATCAAAGTCCCAGGAGTTCTGTGTTTCTCCAAGTTTTCAAAAACTATTTTCTTAATATCTAGTCGTTCAACAACAACTTCAATTATCCAATCTACTTGGCTAACCTTACTTATATCATCTTCCAAGTTACCTGTAGTAATTCTACTGGCAAATTTTTGATGATAAATAGGTGAGGGCTTAGATTTTAAAGCAGCTCTTAAAGAATCATTTACCAAACGATTTCTAACTACTTTATCTTCTAGAGTCAAGCCTTTAGCTTTTTCCTTGTCATTTAGTTCTCTAGGGACAATGTCAAGTAATAAAACTTCAACACCAATATTTGCAAAGTGACAAGCAATGCCACTTCCCATAATACCAGAACCAATTACGGCAACTTTATTGATATGCCTTTTCATTTATACGTATTAATTAGTTGTTGTTTTTGAATATATTTTTTTGTCTAAAATCAGTTTGTTAATTGCCTCAACAGTTTTAAAAAAACCAATTAAATCTTCTTCTTCTATGTCTTCCTTAACAGCTTCATTAAACCGTAAAACTACTTCTTTAGAATCTTTTCTTTTAGCAAGTCCAAGAGCTGTTAGATGAATTAAGACACCTCTTCCATCATTAGGGTTTGGTCTTCTTTCAATATAACCTTTCTCTTCTATACTTTTTAAGATTCTTGAAAGACTGGTAGATTCCATTCCCATTTTTGGTCCTAGAGCAGTACTTGGAGTTCCTTTTTTTGGATCTATACTTAGCAAAGTGAAACCAATAGCCATGGTAACCCCATAGTTTTTAGCCTCTTCGTTATACATTTTGATTACTGCTTGCCAAGTTGCTCTTAAAGCGTAGTCGATGGTTAAATCTTTCATAGAACAAAAAATCGATTCCAAATATAGGAAAATTTATTATGCATGCATAATAAATTT
>CAYTRI010000146.1:2811-6022 GCA_964440105.1 uncultured Flavobacteriaceae bacterium | reverse complement strand
TACTGACTACTGACTACTGACTACTGACTACTGACTACTGACTACTGACTACTGAAATTATGATTTATTCGCTAATTGTCCACAAGCAGCATCAATATCTTTTCCTCGAGAACGTCTAACAGTTACTGTAATTCCATTAGCCTCTAAAGTTTTTTGATACATTTCTATAGCTTTACTTGAAGCTTGTTGAAACTCACCGTCATCTATAGGGTTGTATTCAATAATATTAACCTTTGAAGGAGCAAAACGACAAAATTTAACTAAAGCATTGGCGTCGTTTTGAGAATCGTTAATTCCTTCCCAAACCACATACTCATACGTAATTCGATTTTTAGTTTTAGCATACCAGTATTCTAAAGATGCTCTTAAATCTTTTAAAGGGAAGTTTTCATTAAATGGCATAATAGAAGTACGAATCTCGTCGATTGCCGAATGCAATGAAACAGCAAGATTAAATTTTACCCCATCATCAGCCATTTTTTTAATCATTTTGGGAACTCCAGAAGTTGAGACCGTAATTCGTTTAGGGGACATTCCTAAGCCTTCTTTAGAGGTTATTTTATCTATTGACTTTAGCACATTATTGTAATTCATGAGCGGTTCTCCCATACCCATAAAAACAATATTACTAAGTGGTTTATCAAAATATAACCTGCTCTCATTATCAATAACAACTACTTGGTCATAAATCTCATCAGGATTAAGGTTTCGCATTCGTTTTAAACGAGAGGTTGCACAAAATTTACAATCCAAACTACAACCAACCTGACTGGAAACGCAAGCAGTTGTTCTTGTTGCTGTGGGTATTAAGACTGATTCTACAATTAAGCTATCATGGAGCCGAACCGCATTTTTAATAGTACCGTCCGAACTACGTTGCATCTGATCAACTTTAATATGGTTAATCACAAAATTAGCCTCAAGCATATCTCTTGTTTCCTTGGAAACATTGGTCATTACATCAAAAGAATGAGCAGATTTTTGCCAAAGCCACTCGTATACCTGATTACCTCGAAAAGCCTTATCTCCGTTAGAAACAAAAAAATCCCTAAGCTGATCCTTAGTTAGTGCTCGTATGTCTTTTTTCTCTTGTTTCACAATAGCAAAGGTAGGAAATGAAAAATCCCGATTCTTAGAATCGGGATTCATGAGATTCCCTTGTTAAGGGAATTATTATTTAACTAGATAATCAACATTGCATCTCCATAAGAATAAAACCTATATCCTTCTAAAATTGCTTGTTTGTATGCTTTTTTCATTAAATCGTGTCCCATAAAAGCTGAAACCATCATTAATAAAGTAGATTTTGGCAAATGGAAGTTAGTAATCATGCTATTTGCAATACTAAACTCATAAGGTGGAAAAACAAACTTATTTGTCCAGCCTTCAAAGGTATTTAAAGTATGGTCTGAGGATACTGCACTTTCCAAACCGCGCATAACTGTTGTTCCTACAGCACAAATTCGTTTCTTTCTAATTTGAGCGCTATTAACAATTTCAGTTGCTTTTTCATCAATCACTAACTCCTCGCTATCCATCTTATGCTTAGATAAATCTTCTACTTCAACTGGGTTAAAAGTACCAAGACCAACATGTAAAGTTACTTCAGCAAAATCAAGTCCTTTTATCTCTAAACGCTTTAAAAGGTGTTTAGAAAAATGTAATCCAGCAGTTGGAGCAGCTACTGCACCTTCATGCTTAGCATAAATTGTTTGGTAGCGTTGCTCATCTTCAGGAGTAACATCTCTTTTAATATATTTCGGCAAAGGAGTCTCGCCCAACTGTCTTAACTTTCTTCTAAAATCTAAATAAGAACCATCATATAAAAAGCGAAGTGTACGACCTCTAGAAGTAGTATTATCAATAACCTCAGCTACTAGACTTTCATCTTCACCAAAATATAATTTATTACCAATTCTAATTTTACGAGCTGGATCTACTAAAACATCCCAAAGACGTTGTTCTTCGTTAAGCTCTCGAAGTAAAAACACTTCTATACGAGCTCCTGTTTTTTCTTTATTACCAAATAATCTAGCAGGGAATACTTTGGTATTGTTCAACACCATAACATCGCCTTCATCAAAATAGTCAATCATGTCTTTGAACATTTTATGCTCAATTTTTCCGGTTTCACGGTGAATGACCATCAATTTAGATTCGTCTCTATTTTCTGCTGGATATTCAGCCAATAATTCGCTTGGAAGCTCAAAATTGAAGTTTGATAATTTCATGTAGTTCTATTTGGATTTTTTCAAAGATGGCAAATATACAATCTCGAGGTAGGGGTTGTCAAGGAAATACCCAATTAATTCAAAAATTAGATTTCTTGTACTTGCATACCAACCATTTTCATATCCTTCCAAAAATCTGGATAGGATTTAGAAACTACTCCTGCATCGTTAATAAACAAGCCGATTTTTAATGCAATTGGAGCAAAAGCCATTGCCATTCTATGGTCATTATAAGTGTCAATTGAGGAATTTAAAATTAGTTTCTCACATGGCATAAGTGTTAAACTTTCATCAGTTATACTCACATTCCCTCCCAATTTTTCTAGTTCAGTTTTCATGGCGGCTAGCCTATCTGTTTCCTTAATTGGCAATGTATGTAAGCCTGTTAAATGACAACCAACTCCTAAACCTAAACAAGTAACTGCTATGGTTTGAGCAATATCGGGAGCGTTTGAAAGTTCAAGGTTTAAGGTTTCTGGTTTCTGGTTGTTTTTCTTTGTTAGTAAAATACTGTTCCCTGAAAATAAAGTCTCTATTCCAAAATGCTCATAAATTTCTGAAAGCACACTATCTCCCTGCAAAGAATTCTTTTTATAAGCCGAGAGTTTAATTTGACTACCTACTTCTGATAAGGCAACTATACTATAAAAATAACTCGCTGCACTCCAATCAGATTCTACCACTAAATCTGCGTTATCAACTTTATCTTTAGAAAAAACCTTAATTAGATTACCCTCAAATTGAGTGCTAATTCCAATCTCGTTTAGCAAAGCTAATGTCATTTTAATATAAGGAACCGAGGTAATCTTTCCTATCAATTCTAATTCTAACCCGTTCTTAAGACTAGGGGCTGTTAATAATAAAGATGATATATACTGACTACTAATATTTGCAGGCAAACTAACCTTGCTCTCTTGAAGGTGCTTTCCAACTATTTTTATAGGAGGATAACCTTCACTTTTTTCATAACTAATTTCGGC
>CAYTRI010000146.1:0-2711 GCA_964440105.1 uncultured Flavobacteriaceae bacterium | reverse complement strand
TTTATTTGAGCTTTTTATTGTTTTGGTGCCGGTCATGGTCACGCTTTGTTTTTAAATCTAACTTTTTATCAAAAGCTTGTTGTAAATCTATCCCGGTTTGATTAGCCAAACATAACACTACAAACAAAACATCTGCTAATTCTTCACCTAAATCCTTATTCTTATCAGATTCTTTCTCGCTTTGCTCCCCATACCTGCGAGCTATAATGCGCGCTACCTCTCCAACTTCTTCCGTAAGTTGCGCCATATTAGTCAACTCATTAAAGTAGCGTACGCCATGTTCTTTTATCCAAGTATCTACAGCTTTTTGGGAGTTTTCTATGTTCATTACTCTTTATTTTTTGTATCAATAACAATGGTCACAGGACCATCATTCAATAATTCTACTTTCATATCTGCACCAAATATACCTGTACCCACTTTTTTATCTAAATCTTGTTCTAACTGATTTACAAAATTTTTGTAAAGTGGAATAGCAATTTCTGGCTTAGAAGCTTTAAAATAAGATGGGCGGTTTCCCTTTTTAGTTGAAGCATGAAGCGTAAACTGACTCACAACTAAGGCTTTCCCATCTATATCTTTGAGAGATGTATTCATCACTCCGTTTTCATCATTAAAAACCCTAAGGTTTGTAATTTTATTTGAAAGCCATTTAATATCATCCAGTGAATCAGCATTCTCAATTCCTACTAAAATCAATAATCCATTATCAATTTTCGAAATCAAGTCGCCTTCAACTACAACACTTGCCCTAGAAACTCGCTGGATTACTGCTCTCATTATTTTTCTTTGTAAATATCGATTCTGTAATTTTCATCTTCTCCTAAAACCATTTGAACGTAGCTTCGGTATCGACTCCAAGCAACAGAATTCTCTTCTAAAGCATCTTTTACAGCACACTTTGGCTCATCTACATGTAAACAGTTATTAAATTTACATTCTGATTTTAATTTAAATAACTCAGGAAAATAATCTCCAATTTCATCCTTTTCCATATCCACTATCCCAAAACCTCGGATTCCTGGGGTGTCAACAATTCTAGCACCAAAAGATAAATCATACATTTCAGCAAAAGTAGTAGTATGCTGTCCTTGTAAATGTTGTTCAGATATTTCGGCAGTTTTAAGTTTTAAGCCTTCATCAATTGAATTAACCAAAGTTGACTTCCCTACCCCTGAATTGCCCGAAAACATACTAGTTTTCTGCATCATCAATTCCTTTACAATATCAACGTTTAATCCTGTTTTTGCAGATAATTGAACACATTGATAACCTATTTCTTTATAAAGAGATGCCAAGTAATCTAGTTCAGCTTTCTCATCTTTATTGTAGGCATCTATTTTATTAAATAGTAGTACTGCTGGAATTTCATACGCTTCAGCAGTCACTAAAAAACGATCTATAAAACTCGTGTATGTTGTTGGATTATTTAGGGTAATCAAAAGAAAAACTTGGTCTAAATTAGCTGCTATGATATGAGTTTGCTTAGATAAATTAACCGATTTACGAATAATGTAATTCTTACGTGTTTCAATTTCGTGAATTACACCTACTGTTTCATCACTTTTTTTTTCCAGCTCAAATAAAACAATATCACCTACGGCTATTGGATTTGTGCTTTTAATACCTTTAATGCGAAACTTTCCTTTAATTCTGCATTCATAAAAATCTCCATCAACAGATTTGACAGTATACCAACTTCCAGTAGATTTATAAACGGTTCCGCGCATTCAACACTTTATTATTAACAAAACATACAATAACAAAGAAACGACTTTCTTTTTATTCCTTTTATTAGTATCATTGAATACTAAATATTCAAAATAAGCTTTATAATGAAACTTAGAAATCTATTCTTTACCCTTTTATTTTGTGCATTTGCCAGTACAATTACTGCCCAAGAAGTCATTACCAACGAAAGTATTATCCAAATGATGGAACTCGGTTTTGACGATTCCATGATTATAGACAAAATATACACTTCTGATGTTAAGTTTGATGCTTCTATCGCTGGACTAGGTGCTTTAAAGAAAGCCGGAGCCTCTTCTGAGGTGCTTTCTCTTGTAATGGAAAAGTCCAAACAAAATACAAAATCTAAAACTGGTATTTATTTTGAAAATGAAGACGGTGAAAATGAATTAATACAACCTGCAGTGTTCTCTGGAAAAAATAGTAATCAAGTAGCGCAAAAGCTAGTTTCTGGTTTTATCAATGCTAAACAAAAAGCAAGATTACCAAGAACTAAAAGTAATAATGTTATTAAATCCAGTACACCAGAATTCACATTTAAATTTAACCCTGCAACAACTGAAGTTGACAACTTACAAAACACCCAAGGGAACCAAGCTGGACTTTTAAATTGGTGGTTTAGAGTTGCGAGTAACCCAAATGAGTTTGTTTTGGTGAAACTTAAAGTTAGAGAAAAACAAAACTTAAGAGAGGTAATTACTGGAAAAAGCAATTGGCTTTCTAGCAATGAAGGTGTTGACCCTAAATTAGCCATCGGTTTTGATATTGAAGAAATTGAAGGAAACGTATTTAAAGTAACACCTACCTCACTGGAGCCTGGTGAGTATGCATTTTTATACCAAGGACAAGTGCCACAAGGAAGACAAAATCAATCTGTATTTGATTTCTCCATACAATAAGCAGAGGAGAGATAAAAAACATTTAAAAGCCTCTGAAAAGTTCAGAGGCTTTTTTATTTGCTT
>CAYTRI010000145.1:0-6028 GCA_964440105.1 uncultured Flavobacteriaceae bacterium | reverse complement strand
CCTGTCGAGGTCACAAATAAATCGAAAAGCAAGCTAAATTATAAAGCTTGCTTTTTCTTTTTGAGACTTTTAATTTTTACTGTTTGGTCCGTTTCATAACGTTTACCATATTTTACAACTTATTTCTTAAGTACCTTGCTCGATTGCATCTTAGCAATTTCAGATTTTAAATCCTTAATTTCATTTACAAGAATTTCTCTTTCTTTAGAATTCTGATTTTGTAACTCAACAATTCTATTTTCTAATTCTACAGGTTGTTGTTTTTTTAAGAAAAAGTCATTGAAAATACTAAACAAAGTGTATAAGAAACTTACTGCTACAGCACCTATTAAAACAAATAAAAGTTTACGTTCTCTCTTAAAAGATGTTTTTTCTGTTTTTCCAAGATTTACTTTCTCTTCTGTTGTAAGTTTTCTTGTATTTGTTAATTGATCTATAAAGATGTCCCATTTTTCTTCTTCGGCAACAAATATATCTTTAAAACCACCTTCTTCAACAAATTCTTCAGTGTTAGCAGTCGCTGATAACATGAAAATTTTTGAGCCATTACCGCTCATAATGTCGAACAAATCAGGGTTGTAATCCATGATTTCTCGAACTAATTTCTCAACAAATTGAAGGCTATAATTTGGTCTTAAAAACTCATCATAAAGCAATTGTACTTCAAAATAATCATCTCTTTCTGAAGCATATTGCAAAAATTTATCTTTTAATTCCGCTTTAAAAAATTCACTCATTGAAGGCTGGACAGTTGAAAAATTTATAGGGAAACTCATTGGACGATTGCAAATTTAGTAGAATCTATCCTTAGGCATTAAAAATTTATAAATAAATATAAACTTTTACGAGTTTAGTTTTAAAAATGATTTAAAATGAACTTTTTGCTATGTAGTACTAATATCATTTTTTAAATGTTTTCCTTTCTCTTTTGTATAGCTGCTCTTATTTCATTAGCCCTTTCTTCAGTTACATTATAATTACGCATAATAAACATAGCAACTATGGTTCCAACTAGAGGAAAAAAACAGAAGAAAGCGTGTAATCCATCAACGGCAGCTTGTTGGGCCGTTGTAGGTAAATCTGAATTAAATCCTACTAAAGCTATAATTAGACCACTAAAAGCTCCTGCGATAGCAAAACCAACCTTGACCATCCACCAGTAAATAGCTCCAAAAATACCTTCTCTACGTTTTCCAGATTTGAGTTCATCAATATCAATAACATCTGCCGTCATAGACATCATTATAGTAAACAGACTTCCAATTCCGAATGAAAAGAAAGGTAATGCTATAATATATAACCAGGGTTTACCAGGTACAAATAAAAACCATAACATGATATAGCCAACTATTGAAATACTTTGAGAAATCATGAAAGCTTTTTTCTTACCATAAGCCTTAGACATCCAAGCAACTATTGGTATAACAATAAAAGTAGTTCCTAACGCACCCAAGCAACCAAATAAGGATACCCAAATACCAGTAGCTACAGCATCTCCATTGAATAATTTATATACGACAACAAAGAACGTAAGTGATGATACCGCCATAAATGCATTGTATATGCAGAATGTAGCACCGCACAATTTTCTAAATTCTTTAATTTTAAAAGCTTCTACAAAACTGTTTAATATTTTTTTTAAGCTTCCTTTTATATTTGAAAAACTCAATGGTTCAAAATCTTTATCTATTGTAGATTCACTTTTAATAAATATTGCCGGAACCATTGCACAAAGGGCACATGGTATAGCCACCCAAACTGCTAATTCTCTAGCAGCTACTTCTGCTGATGGAAACCATTCAGGATCATACATAATTACCCAAAACCAAGGTGCAATTACCCATGCCCACTGCCCTATCCATTGAGCTATTGCCATAATATTAGTACGCTCATGAAAATCATCACTCATTTCATAACCCATAGCAACATAAGGCACGCTAAAAAAGGTAAGTCCTAAATAAAAAATGACAGACCAAATGAAGAAATACCAAAAATTGAATTGTAGCGAATTCTCACTAAAAAGCTGCCACATAAAAATATAGGAAATCCCCATAATAATCCCTCCAATTATAACATACTGCTTTCTTCTACCCCATTTGGATTTTGTATTGTCCGATATAAAACCCATAATAGGGTCGGTAATTGCATCGAATAATCGGGGAAATAAGTATATCAAAGCCCACATTAATCCAGAAAATTTTAAATCTTCGACTAGTACCACCATAAAAATTCCTAGAATAGCAGGAAACATTTGATTAGCAAACATTCCTATTCCAAAAGCTACTTTTTGGCTCATTGAGACCTTGTTTTTTCCACTATTCATAATTTATTTTTGGTTGTTAGTTATCTTATTTTGAATGCTTTATTCCTTATATAGCGGTGTTTTAACCTGTTTCATCAACTCATTTTTATCGCCATCATACGTTTTAGTAATTGGTTTTCCATCACGAGTTAATCCTTTAAAAACACCATCATCTACCATTTTCCATAGGACAAACTTTCCTTGACTTTTTAAGTTAATTAACCCAAAATGATTTTCTGAACCTGACGGATTATTCGCATCTTTCCATTGTTCATCAAAACCCTCAAAATAAAAACAAGAAATTCCCTCCTTATTGGTCCAATCTCTCATGAAATTGTAATACAAAGCCTCTTTATATTCATCCGTAGCTTTAGAACCTTTAGGGCCATAATAACCATTAGAGGTTGTTGCCCAACCTGTTTCTCCAATATGAATAGGTTTATCTATACCTAAGCTATTCATATATGATTTAACACTATTAAATTGGCTAATAGCATATTTCTTTGCTCTAAGCATTGAAGCATCTATTTTTTCAATATCAGTCAAATCTTTTTCATCTTCTTTAACTCCCCAAAAAATAGGATTATAATGAGTATCATGCATTGGATACGTATGAACCGATAGAAAATCTACCGCCTCAATTAGTTTATTTAAATCATCCACATGGTATTCTCCATCTCCACCACCCCATGATGCAAAGTTGTCTGAACTTGTTATCCATAAATCTTTAGGTAAATCACCTGATTCTTTTAAATTTTGAAGGTGATTCACCCATTTTAAAATTATCTTGGGAGCTACATAATAACTGGCAGCCCATTTTACCATAGCTTCATTACCAACTGCAATTACTTTAACAATTTCTGGAAATTCATTTGCAAGTCTTACTGTTTCTTTTATCTCAATGGCATTTCTCTCACTTTCTTCATTATGATTAGGCTCTTTATCCGTCCAAGCATTTTTGCAATCTATCCAAGCTCCCAACATTACATACATCTCAAAAGCAGGGTTTTCTTTCTTTATTTCTCTTATTGCTTTTAAAACATTGCTAGCATGGGGAAAATGTACTTTGTAGGTTCGTATAGTCTTTACCCCCATGGCATTTAAGATTTTCATATCATCTTTAAGCTCCTCAAGAGTAGGTTCTATATTATGATCAACATGGCGATAGCCTCCATAAGACATGGCTAAATATTTTGGATTCCCTAAAATATCTTGTGCAGTTTTATCTGAAAGAACTTCTACACTTACCGCTTTTTTTTCAGAAGCATTCTTACATGAAAAAAACAACAATACTATCAAAGAACTAAGTATTGATTTTAAGTGTTTTTTCATGTTTCTAAATTTTACTTTGGCAAACTGGTGTACTTGCTCTTTACTATTTTAAATGTTGCCTTCTTATTTCTATCTAAATCAACAATTCCCCAATACTCTTCATTTGGGGTACCATCATAAGGTACGCCACTACTATTTGGAGCCCAACCACCTGGGTTCTGTATTCCACTATCACCAGCTTTCCACCATCCATCTGTAAATGAGAATAATGTAACACCAAGACTACTATCTAAATTATCGAAAACAGCTGTTAATATTTTTTGATTAGCATCTGCTTGAGCTTTTTGATTTTCACCTTTTTTATATCCATTTTTAGATATAGTCATGTAACTATCTCCACCAGCTTCAGACAAATACATAGGCTTATCACTAATAGTTTTCCATTGTTTAAAAATAGTTTCTGGGTTATCCCAACGATAAACATTCATGCCCCAAACGTCAATATTGGTTGACATTTTTAAGGCTAAGTCGTCTGGCAATTCCCCGTGTGCTGTAGTAACAGGATGAGTATCATCTACTTCTTTTAACTTAAAAGCTGCTTCATTTAAAGCTATATACCAGTTTTTAACATCTCCTTTAAACCATTCTGGGTGATAATTATATTCATTACCAAGTTCCCACATTAGTATGGCTTTGTGACTTTTATATTTTTTAACATAGTCTAAAAATGTTCCAGAAAGGATATCGAATTTACCATCTTGGTTATAGCCAAATCCCATAATTACTTTAAAACCTGAGGCCGCAATTTGGTCTAAAACTTTCTCATCATCAATTGGTTCATAAACTCGGATAGTATTAATGCCAGATTCTGTCATTAATGCCAAATCTTCCGTTATCGTATTAAAGTCTCTAAGCTTACTATTTTTTGGGACAGGGTGATAGCAAATTCCTTTAATAATATAAGGGCTATTATTGACTAGTAGTTTGTTTCCATCTAAAGCAACTGTGTTATCTACAGAAACGCTTTTACAAGAAGCAAAAGTTATTATAAAAAATATTAAACAAAGTCTAGTCATTCTACTTTTACTTTTTTATAAAAACATCTAAACGCTCTATACTACTCATTCTACCAAACAACTGCTTACTAAGCTTTTCACTTAGAGAAAGTGATTGCAATTGCTCTTTTTTATCTCCTTTATAATGAACCAGCATATGTTCAGCTTCAGAAATTTCATAGACTATGGGGACTTGACAATAGGTAAATGCCAATTGTCCCTCTTTTAATTGCATCTCCTTAAGTTTTCCATCCAGTGCTATGTACTTAAAAGAAGCCGATTGCTTTAAAAACTCTTCTTTAAGTAATAAATCTGGAGCAAAATGAATTTTTCCAAAGGCAACAAAAACACCAAGTTCACCAAAACGACTCAAGATATCTTCTTTTACTTGACCAGTCATACCTGGCTGCTGGGCACCTTTTCCTCCGGGTGTATGAGAATATGGGTCGGTTGGAAAAGCTCCATATAACTCAGGCGATTTATGAACACCAATACCAGCATTTATTTCATAATAATGTTCTAATAATCTACCTATTACTTCTTCTGATTGTTTTTCATTTATCGCCTTAAGACAACATTCTTGAACAGCTAAAAGCAACTTAGAGACCATATGCCAATAAATTGAACCTAGACCTTCATACCCATAAAATGTACCTGATCTACCAGTAAAAGCTTTGTGATTAAATACATTCTCGAAAGTAGAAAGCAGCGTTTCTCTTTCGTTATCAACTAAACTTTTATATTGATTTTCTAGACTATCAAGTGCAACATTTAAGCTATTCGCATTATTAAAATTTCCATTAAAATGATAAGCCCCTGTGACATCTTGTTCAATAATTTGTTGATTGCGATTTTTTAAAAGTAGTTGTAGTAATTTTGAATTTTTTACCGCCTCATCAGGAATATTATTTCTTTCAACAAATCGAGGTAGTTGCTTGTTAGGATATAGTAAGTAACTATACTGATCTTCGCGAAACAACTTACTATGCTTTAAGCCATCTAAAACCTCTAAACTCTGTTGAGCAGATAAATACCCAGAACTAAGCACAGCTACTTGCCCTTCTAACATTTCACTTAGATGAGTTATTGAAACTTCTTTCTCGTTCTCTACAGTCATTAAGTTGTAGGCATGATAAAGATTATCATTTCTTTTATTTACCGCTATAGTATGGTCTATAACAGTTAATGAGCTCTTTACAAATTGAATTAAAGCATCTTTACTTATTTTCTTCTTTTGTGAAGAAAATCCATTATTATAAATATTTTGCCTAAATATGCTTGCTGCCTCTCCTAGACTATCCATAACTGTTTTTCTACTTATATCAGAAAAACCTTCAGATAGTTTTGGCCCAACTGTCTCTAACGTTTTCAATGTTTTTTGAAAAAAGTCATATAACTC
>CAYTRI010000144.1:0-6101 GCA_964440105.1 uncultured Flavobacteriaceae bacterium | reverse complement strand
CAAAGAAAAGACATCTTCTTCGACAGGAATTTTTACTTAGCAAAACCGGTTTCGAAACTTCGCCATCCGCTAAACGCGGACGAGTACCATCCAAAGCTTTCTCAACTTATTCTTCGAAGAAGCACCAATTTCAAGAAACATCTTTCAATTCTTTACAAGTAAACCTTAAAATCTTGCACTTCCTCCAACCTATTAGATTGCAAGGCATCACCTTAAATTTACCAGATTCTAAGAGTTAATGATTATATGGTTATTAACCAAAAAATAGCTTTGATTTTCAATAGTAATTCTAAGCCCTTAATTCTTAAAACTAGCCGATTTTAATAAAATAGCTGTTTACCCGTTTTTTAATCTCGATGAAAAACACCTCTAAACAGAAAACCCTTTCTGTCTCAAGCCTCATCGATAAACGGAATTCTATAACTATTTGATTTTAAATGGCTTCGAACAATTTACCAGGTAACGGGCGTATTACACCTTTCATCTCCATATTCAATAAAGTAGCCGAAACTTTAAAAATTGGAAGTTTACACTCCAAAGCAACGGTGTCTAGTAACTGTTTTCCGTTTAATTGCAGGTAGGAGTAGATTGACTGTTCTGTTTCATCTAGCTCAATAAACAACTGTTTTTGAACAGGCTCTTTTTGCTGTTCATCTACCTGCCAACCCATTAAATAGACCAATTCAGCAGCTGAAGTTAATAGTTGCGCCTTTTGTTGTTTTATTAGGTTGTTGCAACCCACACTATATTTATCGCTTGCTCTGCCTGGAACAGCAAAAACATCTCTATTATAACTATGTGCAATGTCTGCGGTAACTAAACTTCCGCCCTTTTCAGCAGATTCCATTACAATTGTAGCTTCGCTCATTCCAGCAATTATGCGGTTACGCTTTAAAAAGTTCTCTCTATCTGGGTTGCTACTGCTCCAGAACTCCGTTAAAAAACCGCCATTCTTTTCTACTTGCGCAACATATTTTTTATGAACTTTTGGGTAAACTTGGTTTAAACCATGTGCCAAACAACCAATAGTCTGCAAGTTATGCTCAATGGCAGCTCTTTGAATGGCAATGTCCACTCCATAGGCAAAACCACTTACTATTATTGGGTCTAATGGTGCAATAGCATCAATAAATTCTTCGCAAAAAGCTTGCCCATAACTGGTAATTTTTCGCGTTCCAACTACGCTTATTATTTTTCTATTTTCTAAATTAATATTACCCGATTTAAATAGTAGAATAGGACTGTCTATGCAATGTTTTAAATTTTTAGGATAATCAGCATCAGAAAAATATAATGTTCTAATATTATTTTTCTGTATAAACTTTAGTTCTTCATGTGCAGCTTCTAGATGTACTGTATCGTAAAGGTTTTGAATGGTAAATGTGCCTATTCCATCAATTTTAAGGAGATTATTCCTCTTTTCTTGAAAGATTGCCGCTGCACTTCCGCATCTATCTAATAATTTTTTTGCGTTTACATCACCTATATTAGGAATTCGTTGTAACCTTAGTAAGGCAATTAGCTCATTTTCAGACATCAATTCAGGTAATCGAGTTTTCAACAAAGTTCAACAAATAGAATGTTAATAAAAAGTTATCTAGCCTATTTTGTACTCATGCAATTTTTGTAATATTTGCCTCAATGCGAACCGAACACTATATAGAAGAATTATTATACAGATATAACTGTGTGGTAGTGCCAGAATTTGGGGCTTTTCTAACTAATACTGCTTCTGCTAGAATTGATTCGGTTTCGAACACGCTCCACCCTCCAACTAAGGTTATCTCGTTTAACGAACAGTTATCAAAAAATGATGGTTTGTTGGTTTCTCATATTTCAAAAGCGAAAAACCTGTCTTATGAAGATTTGTTAGAAGAAGTGATTACTACTTCTAAAAGTTGGAAAGAACGTCTTCGAAATGGTGAGACAATAGATTTACATGGTATTGGAACCTTAACCTTAAATACCGAACAAAAAATTCAATTTAAACCAGAGGAAAAAATCAATTATTTAGCTTCTTCTTTTGGGCTTTCAGCATTTTCGGCTTCGCCAATATTAAGAGAAGAGCTAAAAGAAGAAGTAGAAGTACTAGAAGAACGAGTTCCATTCATTATTACTCCTGAAAAGCGTGAAGAATCAGTATTTAGACCTTGGTTAAAATATGCTGCAGTATTCCTTTTGCTATGTGCAACTGGCGTTTCTGGGTATCAGTTATACAATCAAAACCTAGAAAAACAAGAGCTTGTTGAGCAAGACGCTCAAGAGCAGGTTTCAAAATATATTCAAGAAGCTACTTTTTTTGACACTACTCCACTGGAATTGCCTGCTTTAAGCTTAAAAATTGATAAGAAAGAAGTAGTTATGGGACCACAACATCATATTATCGCTGGCGCCTTTCGTGTAAAACAAAATGCAGATAAGAAAGTAAAACAGCTTGAAAAATTAGGTTATAGCGCACAGTATATTGGCGCAAATAAATTTGGCCTACACCAAGTAGCCTATTCTAGTTTTAGTGATTCTCGTGAAGCATTACGTTTTCTTAGAAAAATAAAGAATACGGTTTCCAGGGATGCTTGGATGCTTTCCGAGAAATAATAGCCCCCTAGCCCCCAAAGGGGGGAACTCACTTTTAAGTATTTGAATATCTTGAAGCAGTTAAAATCGCTACTATTATCTTTATGGAGCGTATCTTTGCAGAAAATTCTAAGGCATGCGCGCTAAAAACCCGAGTGAATCACGAACAATAATGACAGATATGGTTTTACCTAGTGAAACCAACCCTCTAAATAACCTTTTTGGTGGCGAATTACTTGCCAGAATGGATAGAGCTGCGAGTATTGCCGCTAGAAGACATAGCCGCAGGATTACCGTTACCGCTTCTGTAAATCACGTCGCTTTTAATCGTTCTGTTCCTGTGGGCAGTGTTGTTACCGTTGAAGCAGCTGTTTCAAGAGCTTTTAAAACTTCTATGGAGATTTATATAGATGTTTGGATGGAAGATCGCTTTACTGGCGAAAAAGCCAAAGCAAATGAAGCTATTTACACCTTTGTTGCTGTTGATGATACGGGGGTACCTATAGAAGTACCACCCTTAGAACCTGAAACTGAATTAGAAAAAGAACGCTTTGATGCTGCATTAAGAAGAAAACAGTTGAGTTTGGTACTTGCAGGAAAAATGAAACCCAATGAAGCTTCTGAATTAAGAGCCCTCTTTATGGGCTAAAGCTGAAAAATCCAGTTTTCTGGATTAAGCCTCTTAGTATCTTGATAGAGCTGAAATTTTAAGCTTGTAACACCATTAAACCTATTGGTATATATTTCTCCTAACGCTTCTTTAGAAGCTACTTTATCACCCTTTTCAACATAAATTCTAGACAAATTATAATAAACGCTTATGTAATTTCCATGTCTAAGGTATATGCCCTTTACACCCATTTTGCTAGATATAATACTAATTACCTCACCTTCAAAAATAGCACGTGCTTGTCCTCCCTTATCTGTGGTAATAGTAACTCCATTATTTTGATGCTTTATTCCTGGGTAAACTTTATCCTTGTAGACCCCAAAACCTTGACTTTTAATTCCTTTTTCCACCGGCCAAATAAGCTTTCCTTTATTAGAAGAAAAATTAGTGGCTATTAACTTTGCTTCAGGAGTTAAAGCAAAAGAAGTGGTATTACTACTCCCAGATTTTTTATTAGAACTCGCAATTGCAGAGCGTATCAATTTTTCAATTTCTCTATCTATTCTTCTAGATTCTTTCTTCTTTTTATCTATGGCTTGAGTATACTTAGACTCGTTTTGCTTGATTGTTTTAAGCAGAATTTGTTGTGAACCTATTTCTTTAGATAAATCGTTTTTTGCCCTTCTATTTTCAACTAGTAACTGATCTTTAATTTTTCGTTGTTCAACTAAGTCCTTATTTAAAGTTGATAACTCCTCTGTTTTAACCTCAATACTTTCTCCTTGTTGTTTACGATGCTTTGTATACTGTTTCATATACTCCAATCGTTTAAATGCCTGAAAAAAGTTATCCGAAGAAAGCAAAAACATCAAACGGTTGTTTTGTGTCTTGTTTTGATAGGATTTTTGAATTAACTGCGCATAATCCTTCTTTAAAAGCTGCAAATCTTCGCGAAGTTTACCAATACTTCTAACGTTAGCATTTATTTGTCTGTTTAAAAGATTGGATTGTTGATTAGTAACTCTAATTAACTGTTGACGCATATTTATTTTTAAATCTAAAGCGTCCATCTGTTCTAATACATTGCCCTTTTCTTCCTTTTCTTGAGAAAGCAAGCGGTTCATTTCTCGAATCTCTTTTTGAAGCTTCGCACGTTTAGCCTCTAAAGCTTTTTGTTGACTAGTTTGTGCATTTAGACTTGATGCAAAAAGAAATACAAGTAGGATAAATATAATATGATAACCATGTGCTTTTCTCATCCTATTCTAAAACTATCTCTTCAAAACCTTTCGGTATTTTGTATGGAAAATTTAACTGTCTCCCAAACTCCATGCCTTTATATTCTAAGCCAATAGTCGTAATATCATTCTTATTAATAGCTTCTATAGCAATAGTTGCCGGTAAAACTTTGGCTTCTAAATCTTGATATTGATACTTCATTTTAAGAAAACGCTTCTCAAAAGGTTGTGATAGTTCTTGAGTTGCAATCTTAAAGTTACGTGGCTCTAATGAAAAGAGAATCGTAAATAAATCATTCAGTTTTTTTGGTTCTAAACCATAATTACCGTCTACAATAGTGGAGTTATATTTCTCTTTTCTTAAATCTAAAACAGCATTACCAATTAATAGATTTTGGACTTTTTCAAAATCTAGTTCAGTTCCTAAAAGATTACTTAAATACGAAAAGTCACCATCAAAATATTCGTTTTGAAGTTTGTTGTAAAAAGATACCCTGTTTTGGGTAATTATAGCTTTTACAACGCCAAAGGGAGCACTTATCCAAATACTTTCTCCTTTTTTCATTCTAAGACTAACACTAACGGTTTGGGAATTCTCCCCATCATCATAATCAATCTTTAGTTTTCCGCTAAGGGTCTTGAAATCAAGTTCATTTTGGTAATGATTAGAAATAATTTTTTTGGTTGAAAGTGATGCATTTACCTCACCTGCTGCAATTGTTTTAGTGGATTTACAGGAAGTCAAAAAAACTACAAGTACCAATAAGCTTAATCTTTGTGCTAATTTTGAGGTGCTAATCATACTAAAATCCAGGTTTTATCTTACTAAGGTACAGATTTGCCTTTGAAAAATTACTCATCTTGTTATAGGCATCTGAAAGTGTTTTATATATTTTATTAGCCAAAGAAATATCATCAAATAGATAATCTAAAGAAGTTTCTAAAACCTCAATGGCTTGGCTATTCTTATTATTTTTATGAAGAGATAAACCGTAGGCATAATAAAAATAGGGCTGTAATGGATATGCCTCAACGGCATCTTTGGCAGTTTTTTCAGCAATTCTATACTGCTCCAATTTAATTTGATTCTTTAATGACATTTCCAACCCCTTTGTAGTAGGTTCATTGTCTACTATTGTAAAGCTTGCTGACTTAACTGTAGGCTGTTCCAAAGGTTTGCCTAAAGAATCATTAATTTTTAAAGTCAACTGTTCTTTAAAATTAGAATTTGATATACCATTAAGTATTTTTAATGCTTCTTGATACTTCTTTTTCTTGTAATAAATTAGTGCTAAGTTTTCTTGAAGCTTATTTTCATTAAAAGGTATAGTAGATTTTACAGTTTCAATCGAGTTCGATTGTTTTTCAAGTATTGAAATTAAAGTGTCTAAATACCAATAGTTTTTTGGTTCAGCAATAAGTGCTTCAATGGCATATTGTTGTGCTGAAATATACTTTTTATCCAAAAGGTAAGCTTTTGCCAATTCATGGTCAACAACAATATTAGTAGCGTCAAGTCTTTTACAGTCTAGGAATAGGTTAATTGCGCGGTCGTAATTCTGGATTCCTTTCTGTTTTAAAGCTTCGAAGAATTTATCTTGAAACTCATCGGTATATTCCTCTAAAAAAACTTCAGCACTTTCTTCTTCTTTAACAATTTTAGAGGGTTCTTCTTGGGC
>CAYTRI010000143.1:0-6115 GCA_964440105.1 uncultured Flavobacteriaceae bacterium | reverse complement strand
AACTTAGAAAAATAGACTATTCCTGCATCAACTCCTCTATATCTTCAACTTCAATAGGAATATTTGCCATTAAATTAAAAGGCGCTCCTTTTTCTTGTATCACTACGTCATCCTCTAAACGAATACCCATTTTCTCTTCAGGAATATAAATCCCAGGTTCTACAGTAAAAACCATATTGGCTTTCATAGGTGTTTTAAGTTCACCATAATCATGCGTGTTTAAACCGATGTGATGGCTTGTACCATGCATAAAGTATTTTTTATACGCAGGCCAATCTGGATTTTCATTTTTTACATCTGTTTTGTCTAAAAGACCTAAGCCAAGTAATTCTGAAGTCATTAACTTACCGCACTCTTTATGATATTCTGCCCAAAGCGTTCCAGGCACAAGTAATTTTGTGGCTTCATTCTTAACTCGCAGAACAGCATTATAAACATCCTTTTGGCGTTGTGTAAACTTTCCATTAACTGGTAATGTTCTTGTTAAATCACTGGAGTAGTTAGCATATTCTGCAGCAACATCCATTAGAATTAAATCGCCGTCTTTACACTGTTGATTGTTCTCTATATAGTGTAAAACATTTGCGTTATTCCCCGAAGCAATTATTGGCGTGTAAGCAAATCCTTTAGAGCGGTTTCGAACAAATTCGTGCAATAACTCTGCTTCTATTTCATACTCCCAAACACCTGGCTTTATAAAGCTTAACAATCTTCTAAAACCTTTCTCTGTAATGTTACATGCAATTTGCATGAGCTCTAATTCTTCCTGCTCTTTTACTCCTCTTATCTGTTGTAATATGGGGAAACTCTTTGCCCATTGGTGCGCCGGAAAATCTTGTTTACATTTTAGTATAAACCGGTCTTCTCTAGTTTGTGTTTCTACTGCTTGGCGATAGTGTTCATTGGTATTAAAGTAAACCGTATCAGCTTCCGTCATCAAATCAAAAAACACTTTATCAAAATCAGTTAACCAATAGATGGTTTCAATGCCTGAAACTTCAGTTGCTTTTTCCTTAGTTAACTTTTCACCTTCCCAAACTGCAATATGCGCATTGGTTTCACGGACAAATAAAACCTCACGATGTTTTTTATCCATAGCATCAGGGAACAATACCAAAATAGTCTCTTCTTGGTCTGCCCCACTTAAATAAAAGATATCTCGATGCTGTTCAAAAGGCATCGTGGCGTCTGCACTTATAGGGTAAACGTCGTTTGAATTAAAAACCGCAATACTTTTTGACTTCATCTGAGCCATAAACTTTTTACGATTTTTTATAAAAAGTTGATTGCTTATCTGGTGGTACTTCATTAAAATCTCTTTTTATCAAAAATAGTAATTACCAAAAGGAAACAAAAAAAGGGCCCTAAGGCCCTAAGTTTAAGTTGGTCATTATTTAGTTATTTTTTCATTGCGCCTTTTATAGCACCAACAATTGCCATAATTACACCACCGCCAACGCCACCGCCAGCTACACTACCTAGAATACCAGAAAGGTCCATGCCTCCATCAGTTGCTAATCCTAGCATCCCTAATAAGGTTCCGCCTAATCCACCACCTAGAATACCAGAAATAGAATTTCCTAAAGTTCCTAAGTTTAATTTTGGCAATAGTTTACCTACTACATTTCCGCCTACAGCTCCAGAAACAAGCTGAATAATTAACGGTAAATACTCTTCCATGTTTTTAGTTTTAATGGTTACGTAGCAATAAATAAACGTTTTTTTAACGAAAACGGCAAAATTTTAATTAAAAAATTATCAACTTATCAATTATTGTGTCTCTGTTTTTCGAAAATAACAGTTTGTTGCTATAGCCAGTAATTCATAACTTCCACGTTAAAATAAATCCAACCAAGATGAGACACTTCACATTTCTATTTTGCTTTCTAATTGTTCAATTTAGCATTTCACAACAGATGGCTACATCAAAAGCTGATGTAGAAAAAGCCTTAAATCAAAAGGCAGAAATGGCTGCAACTTCAATAGTGAAAAATGTTCCATTGCAAAACATTGGCCCTTCTGTTATGAGTGGCCGTGTGGTAGATTTAGAAGTAAATCCAGATAATGCTACAGAATTTTATGTTGCTTATGCTTCTGGTGGATTATGGCACACAACTTCTAACGGCATTTCTTTTGAACCCATTTTAGATAATTCTGAAACTCAGAATATTGGGGAAATTGCAATAGACTGGAAAAATGATATTATTTGGGTGGGCACAGGAGAGAACAATTCTTCACGTTCTTCATATGCTGGTATAGGTATTTTAAAATCTACAGATAAAGGTAAAACTTGGGAAAATATGGGCCTAAAAGACTCGCACCACATTGGTAGAATTATATTAAATTCAAATAATGCCAATGAAGTAGTCGTGGGGGTAACGGGTCATCTATATTCTAAAAACCAGGAGCGAGGAATCTATAAAACAACTGATGGCGGCAAGACTTGGAACAAAACTTTATTTGTAAATGATGAAACCGGAATTATTGATGTAGCATGTTCTCCAAACAATTTTAATATTCAGTATGCTGCAGCTTGGCAAAAAGATAGAAAAGCATGGAATTTTACAGGCAATGGTTCTGGTTCTGCAATTTATAAAAGTGTCGATGGTGGTACTACTTGGAAACTATCTTCTACAGCTCAAAGCGGCTTTCCTACGGGTGATGGTGTTGGCAGAATTGGTTTAGCTGTTTTTGATGACAATACTGTTTATGCAGTTCATGACAGTCAGTTTAGAAGGGAATCAAAGCCTAAAACAAAAAAATCTTCCGATGAATTGGAAAAAGAAGATTTTAAAACTATGACCTCAGCTACTTTTTTAGAATTAGATAATAAAAAGTTGAATACTTATCTAAAAACAAATGGCTTTCAAGAAAAATACCGAGCCGAGAATGTAAAAAATATGGTAAAAGATGGTGCAGTAAAACCTGCCGATTTAGCCAAGTATTTAGAAAATGCAAACGCTGCGTTATTCGACACTCCTGTTATCGGAGCAGAGGTTTACCGAAGTGATGATGCTGGTATCACTTGGAAGAAAATGAATGAAAATTATATTGATGACCTCTTTTACAGTTATGGATATTATTTTGCTCAAGTTCGTGTAGACCCATCTAACAAAGACAGAATTTATTTGGCTGGGGTGCCTTTGGTTATGTCTGAAGATGGAGGAAACACCTACACCTCAATAGGTAAAGAAAATGTACATGCAGACCATCATGCGCTTTGGATAAACCCCAAGCGACCTGGGCATCTTATTAATGGAAATGATGGTGGTGTTAATATTACGTATGACCATGGTAAAACTTGGGTTAAGAATAACTCGCCTACAGTTGGGCAATTCTATGCTATCAATGTTGATAACGAAAAACCTTATAATGTATATGGTGGGCTACAAGATAATGGTGTTTGGAAAGGAGCTCATACCTCTGTAGAAAACAACCGTTGGCAGCAATCTGGTCAAAACCCTTGGGAAAGTATAATGGGTGGAGACGGAATGCAAGTTCAGATTGACAATAGAAACTCGGATATTGTTTATACAGGATTTCAGTTTGGAAATTATTTTAGATTAACCAAGAATAAAGCAAAACGCATTCAGCCAAAACATGAATTAGGTGAAGCGCCTTATCGTTTTAATTGGCAAACCCCCATTTTATTATCACCGCACAATCAAGATATTCTGTATTTAGGTGGAAATAAATTACATCGTTCTTTAAACCAAGGTGATGATTGGGAAGCCATTTCTGACGATTTAACACAAGGAGCAAAAGAAGGGAATGTAGCCTACGGAACGCTTACAACAATATCTGAATCGCCTTTTAAATTTGGTTTAATATACACTGGTAGTGACGATGGATTAGTACAAGTTTCTAAAAATGCTGGTGGTAGTTGGGA
The DNA here is from genome assembly GCA_964440105.1 of uncultured Flavobacteriaceae bacterium. Classification (GTDB taxonomy): domain Bacteria; phylum Bacteroidota; class Bacteroidia; order Flavobacteriales; family Flavobacteriaceae; genus Croceitalea. The sequence continues at coordinate 2,226 of CAYTRI010000143.1, read as the reverse complement.
AAATACCTCATCTTCTCTTCCTAAAAATTTATGGGTTAGCGAAGTTGCTGCTTCTAAGCACAAAAAGGAGCGTGTGTATGCTACTTTAAATGGGTATCGATTTGACGATTTTAAGGCTTATGTATACATGAGTAATGATTACGGGAAAACTTGGAAAAGCATCTCCAATAACATTCCATCTTCTCCCGTAAATGCTTTGGCAGAAGACCCAGAAAATGAGAACTTATTATTTGTTGGGACTGATAACGGATTGTATGTTTCATTTAACATGGGAGCTTCTTGGGAGTTGTTCCAAAATGGAATGCCTAATGTTGCTGTGCATGATTTAGTAATTCAACCAGAAGCAAAGCATTTATTAGTAGGCACCCATGGCCGTAGTATTTACAAAGCTGATATTTCTAAACTTCAGAAAATGAATTCTGGAATCATGACTGATGATTTATATGTTTTTGGAGTTGACAACATAAAACATTCTAAACGCTGGGGAAGTAGTTGGAGCAGTTGGGGAAAACCTAACACTCCGGGATTAGATATTACTTTTTACTCAGGAAAAGCAAGCACATATAGTGCCACTGTAAAAACCATGAATGGCACCGAAGTTAGTGCTACTGAAATAGAAGCCATTAAAGGATTGAACATCCTATCTTACGATGTGGCTTTCTCTAAAAAAGGAAAAAGTAATTTTCTTAAAAAGAATAAAATGAAACTTACCGAAGCTAAAAACGGCAAAACCTATTTGCCAAAAGGTAAGTACATGGTTGAAATTTCAGGTAATGGTGCTGCGGAAAATATTGAATTTGAAATAGAATGAAAGAAGAGAATTTTTGGCTTAATTTGACCATAGAAGAAAAAGATAAAATTAAGCAAGGGATTAAAGAACTTGATAATGGAAAAAGAATTCTATGGCAGAAGGTAATAGAAAAGTTGACTTAGAAAAAGAGATACAAGATGCTTCTAATAGAATTAACAAAAAGTCATATAAAAACCAGATTCAAATCGAATCTCTTGAAAAACAAATAAAGAAGTTTTCTGGTTGGGCTTGGGGATTTGTTATTGGAGGTTTTATTGTAGGAGTAATAGGTGTTCTCTCATATTTTTGTGGAGAAATAAAAGAATATAACTTAAACTTACTAGGAGATTTTTTTGGTGGAACGGTTGCTTCATTATGGTCATTAGCTGGTCTCTTTTTTATTTACGTAGCATTCTTAGGACAGCGGCAGCAGTTACTTCACCAACAACTTGAAATAATGTACAGCCAATTAGAAATTAAATACACTAGAATTGAACTTGAGGGTCAGAAAAAAGAGATGATTAAACAAAATGAAACTCTCAGACAACAAAGGTTTGAGAATACATTTTTTCAATTATTATCTACTCATAATTCAATTGTGAATTCAATTGATTTAAGAAATAAAACTACGGGCAATATAACTTCATCAGGTCGAGATTGCTTTGAGTCTTTCTATAAAAGAATGAAATCTTTAATGCGATATTTAGACCATTCACTTACTGGCCAAAATATAAACCTTGAAGAAGCTCCATTTGACAAAACAATGCGAGGTTATTTAAATTTCTATGAGGAAAAACAGTCTGATTTAGGACACTACTTTGGAAACCTTTACCAGCTTTTTCTATTCGTAAAAAGCTCATCGATTGAAAACAAGAAAACATACTCCGAAATTGTTCGGGCTCAACTTTCAAGTTATGAGTTAACTCTTCTTTTTTATCATTGCTTGTCTGATTATGGAAGAGAACAATTTAAACCTATTGTAGAAGAATTCTCTATATTGAAAAACTTAGATTTCACATCTATATTTAATAACGCTCACCTGTCCAAATATGCTGCAAAAGCTTTTGAAATGGATAAGACTAAATAAAACTAAATGCAACTAACCCTTAGTATTCCTGCATTACTTTTTCCTGCAATTTCGTTAACCATGTTGGCATACAATGCGCGTTATTTAGCAATTGCTGCATTAATACGAAATCTCCATAGTCAGTATGCTCAAGATGCTACTGCTCCGCTCAAAAAACAGATTGAGCAGCTACGAAAAAGATTGGATATTATTAAAAATATGCAAGCTACAGCTATTGTGAGTTTTCTTTTAGCAGCTATAACCATGTTCTTGGTTTATGTAGAACTGGAAGTTTGGGCAAATATAATTTTTGGTATTAGCTTGGTTTTTTTAATGATTTCTTTGGTTTTATCCTTGATAGAAGTACAAC
>CAYTRI010000142.1:0-6128 GCA_964440105.1 uncultured Flavobacteriaceae bacterium | reverse complement strand
GAATTACTTGCTAAAAAGGTAAAAACTGCACTTGACAAAAACTTGCGTATTATTTTCTGCTTTGGTGAAGAGTTGGAAGACCGTAAATCTGGTAATCATTTTACTGTAGTTAAAAGTCAATTAAAAAATGCTCTTTTTAATTTAGAAGTTTCTGCTTTCAAGAATATTGTTCTTGCTTACGAACCTGTTTGGGCTATTGGTACGGGTGAAACTGCAAGTCCAGAGCAAGCACAAGAAATGCATGCTTTTATTAGAGAAACTATTGCTGCTAAGTATGATGCTTCTACTGCTAACCATATTTCTATTTTGTATGGTGGTAGTGTAAAGCCTGCTAATGCCAAAGAAATTTTTTCTAAACCAGATGTAGATGGAGGTTTAATTGGTGGAGCAGCACTAAACTGCGATGATTTTATTGCAATAGTCAAGGCAATCTAATCGACCTTAAATGACTTATCTTGAATTTGATTTTAAAGTTGGACCTGTAGACCTAGGTTCCGAAATTCTAATAGCACAATTGGGCGAAGTTGGCTTTGAGAGCTTTGTAGAAAATGAAGAAGGCTTTCTTGCATATATTAACCAATTAGATTTTGATAAAAGTCTTTTAAAAGGTGTACAACTACTAAATAACCCTGATTTTAAAATCACATGGAGCTCTAAGGAAATTGAACAACAAAATTGGAATTCTGAGTGGGAGAAGAATTTTCACCCTATTAGAATAGATGATAGATGCATGGTTCGTGCACCTTTTCATGCTAAAGAGGAGGTAGATTTTGATATTATAATAGAACCTAAGATGAGTTTTGGCACCGGACATCATGAAACTACGCATATGATGTTGCAGCATATTCTTGATAACGATTTTAGAGATAAATCAGTTTTGGATATGGGTTGCGGTACTGGAATTTTGGCAATATTAGCAGAAATGAGAGGCGCAAAACCTATTGAAGCTATTGATATAGATAATTGGTGCTGTTTGAATTCTATTGAAAATATTGAACGTAATAACTGCTCTAACATAAAAGTCTTTGAAGGAGATTCTAGTTTATTAATAAATAAAAAGTTCGATGCAATCATTGCTAATATTAATAGAAATATTTTGCTAGATGATATTTCTATATATGCTCAATGTTTAAATGTAAACGGATTATTATTTCTTAGTGGGTTCTATAAATCAGATTTAAATATAATTTCTTCTAAATGTGATGAGTATTCATTACAATTCAATAATAACCTTGAGAAAAACAATTGGGTTGCTGCAGTTTATCGAAAAAGGTAAAGAATTATCTATTTTACGAAAACGTTTTCGTACTTTTTTTTCGCATTGAATTAACCGCTTAATTTTTAATCCAAAACTTTTTATTATGAAAGATTTAAAACTCTTATCATGCACTCTTGTGTGTTTATTTATTCTCTCATCTTGTGAGAAAGATTCTGTAGATGAAGCAGTCACAGAAGCAACAAATGAAGAAGTTGTATTAGATGCTTCTTTAACCCTTACAGATGAAGTGCTAACTACACTTAAAACAAGTAATTTTAATACTAGCGAAGTTAAAGTGATTGATTTTCACCTTCCAGATGGCTCAATTCAAAAACGTTATCAATTAGAAGGGGATATTGCTTTGTCAAAAGCTCAAATGGACCAGTATATTGCTTTAAAAGGTAATAATGACAGAAATTACCATACCAATAATTTAGTAAGCCCCAGAACATTAACCATTATAGGTTATACTGGAGGTAATTTTGCGTTAAGCAATAAGGAAAGAACTGCGTTACAATGGGCAGTTAATAATTATAATCGTTTGAACTTGGGTATTAGATTCAATTTAACTTTTGGAACTAATTTTCGGAATAAAGACATGGTAGTTTACAATAACACTATTAATAATCCTGGTGTTAGTGGTGGAGTTGCTGGTTTCCCTAGTAATGGAAATCCAAATAAATTTATCCAAATTTATGGATTAAACAGTTTTTCTACCAATGTCAATGAACATGTTATTACACATGAAATGGGGCATTCTGTTGGCTTTAGACATACAGATTGGTTTAGCAGACAAAGCTGTGGGGAAAATGTTAATGAAGGCTCTGGTGGTATTGGTGCTAACCCTATTCCTGGGACTCCAGCTGGTTACGACCCAACTTCTTTAATGTTAGCTTGCTTCAGTTCGTCTGTAGATGGCGAGTTTAATAGCAACGACGTTACAGCACTTAATTATCTATATTAATTTTTTAATCATCTTATAAACAGCGATTATTTCAATGAAAAAGAAGCGTCATTTTTGACGCTTCTTTATTTTTTTAAATGTTGTTTGTTTTGAAAACCATAATTCAATACATTTATTCCAAAGTAAACAATCATGTTTAGTACAAAAGAAAAAATTTCTGAAGAACTATTACTCGAGGAAGATTCCGTTAAGCAAAGCGAAATTGTGCTTTTTAATGATGATGTAAATACTTTTGACCATGTTATCAATACTTTAATCTCAGTATGCGAACATACACCAGAACAGGCAGAGCAATGCTCTTTAATTGTACATCATAATGGTAAGTGTACTGTAAAAACTGGCGAGTATGACGATTTAAAGCCTAAATGCACTAAACTTTTACAAGCGGGATTAAGTGCAGAATTGGTATAAAGTACTCAGTTAACTCTTTTGCATTATATTCTTTTCCTATATTAGAACTATACAAGTTCTAATTGTGATTTTACGAAACCTGTTATACCCTTTTTTATTATTTAGTTTTTGTGTTTTCTCACAGGAACTCCCACCAATTCAAAATTTTACACCACTAGAATATGAAGGTGAAAACCAGAATTGGGGAATCACTCAAGGATTAGATGCTCATATTTATATTGCTAATAATCATAACCTCTTAGAGTATGATGGGGTACGATGGAATAAGTATGAATCTCCGAATGCTTCAGTTTTTAGGTCAGTTAGTGCCAAAGACTCATTAATTTTTACTGGACAATATTTGGACTTTGGATATTGGAAGAAAGATAGTTTTGGAGATTTAAAGTATACTTCAATTTCTGCTAAGCTTAATGAGCCAATGCTAGAAGATGAAGAATTTTGGAATATTGTTACTCTTGGGGATTGGGTCTTGTTCCAATCTTTAGATAGAATCTACAGTTATAATATTAAAACAAATCAGTTTAAGGTTTTAGAAGCAAAATCTACAAAAGCTAATATTTTTAAGGTTGAAGATGGTATTTATTTTCAAAATCAAAACTTAGGGATATATAAAATAGAAAATGGAGAGCCCAATTTGGTGTTAAGTCATGAAGCTATTGATGGACGGAGTGTAGTTGGCATGTACAAAGATGAAGACGGGATACTAATTATTTTAGATAATGCTAAATTTCTTAAGATTCAGGAAAAATCTACAGTTTTATGGCCAATTGAAGCTGATTATGAATTGGATGGAATAAATGTTTTTTGCTCTAATAGATTGAATGATGGTTCTTTTGTTTTAGGAACAATTTCAAAAGGAATTTATCATATAGGAAAAAGTGGCAAGTTTCTAAGAGTAATTAATCAACGTAAAGGATTGAATAACAATACAGTATTGTCTGTTTTTCAAGACAAAGACGATAATCTCTGGCTTGGACTTGATAATGGTTTAAGTGTTATCAATATTAAATCACCTTTTAATGAATATGTAGATAACCTAGGACGTTTAGGCCTAGTTTATACTTCTAAACTGTATGATGGCAATCTGTACCTAGGAACCAATCAAGGTCTTTTCATAAAACCAGAAAATAGTGATGATGATTTTAAGATGATAGTTGGCACTGATGGTCAAGTTTGGAGTCTAAAGGAAATTAATGGCACACTGTTTTGTGGTCATAATAGTGGAACTTTTATAGTAAATCAGAATAATGCTCAATTGATTTCTACACTCCCAGGAACATGGGATATTAAAACCATTGAAGGAAATCCTAATATGGTACTTCAAGGCAATTATGACGGTTTGTCAACCTTAAAAAAAGAAAATGGAAATTGGGTTTTTGGAAATAAAATTTCAGGATTTAATATTGCAAGCAGGTTTTTCGAAGTTCTAAACGACCGACAAGTACTCGTAAATCATGAATATAAGGGATTGTATGAGCTCACAATTGATTCGTCTTTTTCCAAAGTAGTTAACTCAAAATCACACCCAATAATGGGTCATGGGTCTAGTATTCTAAACTATCAAGGTAATATAGTTTATACTTCTCTAGATGCTTCGTTTATAAAAGTAAAAGACAGCTTATCATTTAAACCAGATACTACACTTATCAGATTATTGTTTAAAGAGACTGGTGGTGTAACTAGTATTATGATGCCTGATGGGGATGCGGATAGATTTTGGTGTTTTACTCAGAGTGGACTTACTTACGTTTACCCAAGTACATTTAATGCGACTTTAGGCTCTAAAACAATACCAATTCCTGCCTTTTTTCGAAGAAGTTTAGGGGTTTCTGGTTTTGAAAACCTTACAAAGATTAGAGAAGAACAATACTTAATCGGTATTTCAAATGGCTTTGTAGTACTGGATATAGATAAAGCAAAAGAGACTTCTTATAATGTAAAAATTAATCAAGTAACTAATCACAATGGCATAGAGACACCTATCAAATTACCATTGCTTCCAGATCAAGAGTTAGGGTACGATCAAAATTCTGTTTCCTTTTACTATGGAGTGTCTCAATATGATAAGTACAGTGAGGTTTCTTATCAGAGTAGACTAATTGGCCAGTACGAAGATTGGAGTCCTTGGACTACAGCATCAGATATTTCTTTTAATAGCTTAAAATACGGGGATTATAAGTTTGAGGTAAGGGCTAGAGTAGGGAATTCTTTGTCAAAGAACACTTCTGAATATAGTTTTGTAATAAAAAGGCCTTGGTATTGGTCATTATCAGCTATTATAGTGTATTCGTTAGTGTTAGCAGCAATCTTTTTTGGAGTGCATAGATTATACAAATCTTATTATACTGCAAAACAAAATAGATTGTTGAATTTAGAAAAGAAAAAGCTCAAGAGAAAAAAGCTTAAAACTCAAAAAGAATTAGCGCAAATAAAAAATGAAAAGCTTAAAAGTGAAATAGAAGGTAAAAATAGAGAACTAGCTGTTGCTACAATGAGTATGATTAAAAAGAATAAGTTTTTAAGCACAATTAAAGAACAACTTTCTCAATTAGATAGTACCAGCAACATCAAAGCGGTAATTAAAACAATAGATAAAAACATTAGTAATGAAGACGATTGGAAATTTTTTCAAGAAGCTTTCAATAATGCGGACAAAGATTTCTTAAAGAAAGTAAAAGTTTTACATCCAGAATTAACTGCTAATGATTTAAGATTATGTGCTTATCTAAGATTGAATCTTTCATCAAAAGAAATAGCTCCTTTGCTTAATATTTCTGTTCGAAGTGTTGAAGTAAAGCGATACCGTTTACGAAAAAAAATGAACCTTGACCACGAAAGTGGGTTGACTACTTACATTTTGAATCTATAAATAACCATACAACTAATAATTTCACTACAACATTACCCATACAAAATATTTTTGTTTAACTTTTTAAAGCTTAATTCTTACAAAAAGTATTTTGATTTAATACATCCTAAAGCCTTTGATTGTTTGCATTCATTGTAAAAAAAGCATCTAAAAATTATGATGTATGTTTTTTGTATGGGTAAATTTTATTGAATTCGCACCTATACTTTATATATTGTCGTCCATTAGAGAACACAGTAAATGAAGCAGTTATTCCTTTCTTTAGTATTTGTATTTATTACGTCTCAATTGTTTGCACAACAATTTACAGCTTCTGGTACTGTATATGATGCAAGTATTAATGATGTATTGCCTGGTGTAAATGTTTTTGTAAAAAACACTACTAATGGTACTTCAACTGATTTTGATGGAAATTTTTCTCTACCGAACGTATCTATTGGGGATGTTTTAGTTTTCTCTTACATAAGTTTTACAACAAAAGAGATTGTTGTAGCCAATCAAGAAATTCTTAAGATTTATTTGCAAGAAGATGTAAGTGCTTTAGATGAAGTAGTAGTTATAGGTTACGGAACACAAACAAAAAAGGAAATTACAGGCGCTGTAGCTGTAGTTGGTTCAGAGACAAT
>CAYTRI010000141.1:0-6158 GCA_964440105.1 uncultured Flavobacteriaceae bacterium | reverse complement strand
CATAAACACCAAGAATTATATAGATAATGCATAAAATGATAAGAAATCGAGACATATTTTATTTTTCTAATTGCTCTGTTTTTAAAGTGATTACAGATATTTCTGGCCATATTCCTACTCTTCCTGGGAAACCTGTATATCCAAAACCTCTATTGACATTTAGATACTGACCTAGTTCTTTATAGAGACCGGCCCAATATTTAAATCGGTGTTCAAAAGGTGCCCATTTAAACTTTTTTGGTATTTCTATCCCAAATTGAAGTCCATGCGTATGACCCGACAAAGTTAGATGAAAATGATAAGAATGATTTATAATTTGATACTCCCAGTGAGTTGGGTCATGAGATAGTAATATTTTAAACTCATCTTCACCAACTCCACGTAAAGCGTTGTTTATATCCCCTTGATTATTTCTGCTTTTCGCACCCCAATATTCTACTCCAATAAGCCTGATTTTCTGATTGCCTCGCACTATAGAAACATTCTCATTCAATAGAAGTTCATAACCCATTTCTTTTTGGAGAGACTTCATTTTATTAAAGTCTTCATCTTTTTCCTTTTCGGAAGACCAGTCTATATAGTCACAATAATCATGGTTACCGAGTATTGAATATTTACCATCTTTTGTAGAAATTGAGGAAAACAAAGGTTTCCATTTTTCAATCTCACTAGATTCTCTATCTATAAAATCTCCTGTAAAAAGGATAATATCCGCCTTTTGTTCCTTAATTAAGTTAACGGCATATTCTACCTTATCATAATTATCAAGACCACCACAATGAAAATCAGAAATATGCACAATTTTATAACCATCAAAATTATTTGGTAAGTCTTTAAATTTTAAAAGATGTTTATGAACTTTAAAATTATACCTACCTTGATAAACACCATAAATCATAGTAGCAAAAGGCAATGAACCAATCCCTAATGCCAGTTTTGATATAAATTTTCTACGAGAATCAATCTTTCGATTTTGTTTTTTAGGCTTTACAAATAAGAACTTTAAAAATCGACCAATATCTTCTATAAAAAGTGTAAAACTTGTAAGCGTTAAAAAAATATAAAAGGCAAAGAAGTTAGCAAATCCTACCATTTTACTTGGCTTTCTAAAATTCTCTGAAATATCTAATGCGATTCCAAAAATAAAGTAGGCAATGGCTAAAAGTACAAGTAACCAATAACCTAGCTTCAATAGCTTATTACTAGAAACTCTTTTAACTGCTTGATAGGAATATAACGCAGCACTTATAAAAGTTACGACTACAAAAAGTCTGAACATAAAAACTTTTTTACAAAGCTATTTTTTCTAAAAAAAGTATAAGCAGTATTTTCAATTTATTTAACGCTCCGAACTATTTGACGAATTAGCTCTGCATTAGTTACACCTACTTGATGTTCTGCTAGGTGGTTTTGAGAATTCATAGGGACTTTTCCACTTATGGAAACCTTATTCTCAAACTCTGTTCCCGATAAATGAACTGCTTTTAATCCAATTTCTTTAAAAAGATTCACATTTTCTAAATGAATCCCTGCTCCCGCCATTATCGTAATATGTTTAGCTTGAATATTTAATTCATTCAAAATAGCAATTCCGCTTTCTGCTGATATATGTTTCCCCGAGGTTAAAACAGTATCTACACCAAGGTGTTCTAAATCTAATAAAGCTTTATTTGAGTAAGGTATCCAATCAAAAGCGCGATGAAACGTAAAATGTAATGGCTTTGAGGCTATTACGATTTGTTTTGTTCTTTCTGTGTCTAAAGTAGCGTCCGCATTTAGTACTCCAGAAACAATACCGTCTATACCAATTTCTTTACAAAATTCTATATCTCTTAGTAAAACTTCAAATTCAAAATCAGAGTAAGTAAAATGACCACTTCTTGGTCTTACTAAAACGTGGATAGGAATTGTAAGCTGTTCTTTAACAGCAGAAATTAAACCATAAGAAGGTGTAATTCCACCTACTCCTAACTCAGAGCAAAGTTCAATACGGTCTGCCCCAGCCTTTTGGGCATTTAAAGCAGATTCTAAAGAATTGGCGCAAACTTCAACCAACATATTACTATATTTAAACTGGTCTAAAAATAAACAACCCGAGTATGAAAAGACGTAAATTCCTCAAGAAATCAACGTTAAGTACGGCAGGAATTATTTCTGCTCCCATGCTAACTTCTTGTAAATCGAAAGTTAAACCTGAAGCTGTTGTAACTTCTACAACTCAGATTAAACCAATCGTTATTTGTACTTGGAATTTTCTAAATGCTTCTGCAAAGGCTTGGGAAGTATTGGATGCTGGACGCAGTTCTTTAGATGCAATTGAACAGGGGGTGATGGTAGAAGAGGATGATATAAACAACCAGACTGTTGGCATAGGCGGAAGACCTGACAGGGATGGAAATGTTACTTTGGATGCCTGTATTATGGATAAGGATGCAAATTGTGGCGCTGTACTAGCCATGCAAAATATAGCTAACCCTATCGCTGTTGCCCGTAAAGTGATGGAAGAAACTCCTCATATTTTTTTAGCTGGTAAGGGTGCAGAGCAGTTTGCCTATGAACAAGGATTTAAAAAAGTAAATCTATTAACAGAGAAGTCCAAACAAGAATGGTTAGAATGGAAAAAAGAATCTAATTACGAAACTCCTATTAATATTGAAAACCATGACACCATTGGCATGTTAGCCATTGATAAAAATGGAGATATTGCTGGCGGCTGTACCACTAGCGGTATGGCCTATAAATTAGCCGGACGCGTAGGAGATTCTCCCATCATTGGCGCTGGGCTTTTTGTGGATAACGAAATTGGTGGGGCTACTGCAACTGGTGTTGGAGAAGAAGTAGTTCGTACCGTAGGTAGCTTTTTAATTGTAGAATTAATGCGTCAAGGAAAATCTCCGCAAGAAGCTTGTGAAGAAGGAGTTAAACGCATAATGGCGAAAAACAAGAATAGAAAAGATTTTCAAATTGGCTTTATAGCCATAAATAAAAAAGGAGAAACTGGTGGTTATTGTGTTCACCCAGGGTTTACCTATCGAGAATATTCTGAGAAAGGACATGAGAATGTTACATCGGCTAGCTATTTCTAATTGTTTAAAAGCTCTTAAATCTTATCCCAAAATTCCAATTTGGTTTCATCTCTTTTTTCTACTTTTAAAAACTGTCAATTTTCGACTATTAACTGACAATATATAAACATGTCTGACCAAAAAAGACTCTTTCTTCTAGATGCTTTTGCATTAATCTTTAGAGGCTATTATGCACTAATAAAGAACCCAAGAATTAACTCCAAAGGAATGGATACTTCTGCGATAATGGGTTTTATGAATTCTCTTTTTGATGTAATCAAGAGAGAAAAACCAGATCATCTAGCAGTTTGTTTTGACAAAGGTGGTAGTGTGGAAAGAACTGAGCTTTTTGAAGCTTACAAGGCTAATAGAGATGAAACTCCAGATGCCATTAAAATAGCGGTTCCTTACATTCAGAACATTCTAAAGGCAATGAAAATTCCTGTAGTAGAATTACCAGGTTATGAAGCAGATGACATTATTGGAACATTAGCAAAGCAAGCAGAAAAAGAGGACTATAAAGTTTTTATGGTTACACCAGATAAGGATTTTGGTCAGTTAGTTTCTGAGAATATTTTTATGTATCGCCCAGCTCGAATGGGTAATGGAATAGAAATTTGGGGTATCCCAGAAATACAAAAACGTTTTGGCGTAGAACGTCCAGAGCAAGTAATAGATTATTTAGGTATGATGGGTGATGCCAGTGATAATATCCCTGGACTTCCTGGAGTTGGTGATAAAACAGCCAAAAAATTTATAGAGCAGTTTGGAGATATGGAAGGTCTTTTAGCAAATACAGACCAGCTAAAAGGAAAAATGAAGGAAAAAGTAGAGGCTAATGCAGACCTAGGGCGACTTTCTAGAAAGCTAGCAGAAATTAAATTAGACTGCGAGGTTACATTTAAGGCAGATGATTATGAAATGTGTGAACCCGATAGTGCTGGGGTTCAAGAAATATTTGAAGAGTTAGAATTTAGAAGACTTAAAGATCAGTTTATTAAACTGTTTTCCGCTAACACAGAGCCAGTAACTGAAACTACAGCAAGTAAGGAGCCAACTAAGAAAGAGGCTCAAGCGGCAGGGAGCGGTCAGTTTTCACTTTTTGGAGCAAACCCATCAGATGCCCCGGCTACTATAAAAGATGTGAGTAGTAGAAATAAGATTGAAGACGTCTCACATTTTTACCAACTAGTACAGCCTGGTTTGGCAATGGATTTATTTTTAAAACAGCTCCTGCAACAGACATCAGTTTGTTTTGATACGGAGACCACTTCGCTTAATCCATTGCAAGCAGAACTAGTAGGTATTGCCTTTAGTTGGAATACGGGAACAGGCTTTTATATTCCATTCCCAGAAGAAAAAGAAACTGTTGAAAATCTTATTGAGCAACTACGGCCTTTTTTTGAATCTGAGACCATAGAAAAAATAGGACAAAATCTAAAGTATGATATTAAAGTAATGCAAAACTATGGTGTGCAGGTAAAAGGGAAACTTTTTGATACCATGCTGGCACATTACCTCATTAATCCAGATATGCGCCATAATATGGATGTGCTGGCAGAAACCTACCTTAACTACACACCAGTTTCAATTACAGAGCTTATTGGCAAAAAAGGAAAGAATCAACTTTCTATGCGTGATGTTCCTTTAGAAAAACAAACCGAATATGCAGTTGAAGATGCAGATGTTACTTTGCAATTAGCGCATCATTTTAGACCAGAATTAGAAGAAGCCAAAACTGAAAAGCTATTTGAAGATATTGAAGTTCCATTACTACGGGTATTGGCCGATATGGAGAATGAAGGCATCAACCTCAACAAAGAATTTTTAGGCTCACTTTCTACGGATTTGAATACTGATATCCAAAATCTAGAGAAAAACATTTACGAAACTGCTGGAGAGGAATTCAATATTGGTTCTCCCAAACAATTGGGTGAGATTCTATTTGATAAAATGAAGTTGGTAGACAAACCTAAAAAAACGAAGACTGGTCAATATTCTACTGCAGAAGATGTGCTTTCCTATTTAGCAAAAGACCATGAAATTATTCAGAATGTTTTGGACTATCGCGGACTTGCTAAGCTAAAAAGCACGTATGTAGATGCTTTACCAGAACAGATAGAATCTAAAACTGGTCGTGTACATACGGACTATATGCAAACTGTAGCGGCAACTGGACGATTAAGTAGCAATAACCCCAATTTGCAGAATATTCCAATTCGTACAGAGCGAGGAAGAGAAGTACGTAAAGCCTTTGTCCCTCGTGATGAAAACTATGTGTTATTGGCCGCAGATTATTCGCAAATAGAACTACGGATTATTGCAGCATTGAGCGAAGAAGACACCATGATTGAAGCTTTTAAAAACGGAGAAGATATTCATGCTTCAACCGCATCAAAAGTATTTAATGTTCCCATTGATGAAGTTACCCGCGAACAACGTAGTAACGCCAAAACCGTAAATTTTGGAATTATCTATGGGGTTTCTGCATTTGGACTAAGTAACCAAACCGACTTAACACGTGCAGAATCTAAAGAGTTGATAGATACCTACTACAAAACTTATCCAAAACTTAGAAACTACATGAGCGAGCAGATAGATTTTGCTCGCGATAATGGGTACGTACAAACGGTTTTAGGACGCCGCAGGTATTTAAAAGATATTAATGGGAATAACGCTATTGTTCGTGGAGCGGCAGAACGTAATGCTGTTAATGCTCCTATTCAAGGAAGTGCTGCGGATATTATTAAAATTGCTATGATTAATATTCATAAAAAACTTGCTGAAGGAAATTACAAAACCAAAATGCTGCTTCAAGTGCATGATGAACTGGTTTTTGATTGCTACAAACCTGAGTTAGAAGAAATGAAAACTCTTATCAAATCTGAAATGGAAAATGCCTATACTATGGCTGTGCCTTTAGATGTAGAAGTTGGTATTGGAGAGAATTGGTTGGAGGCGCATTAAAACCTAAAAAGGCTGTCGAAATGGACAGCCTTTACTTTTCGCTTATTTGAATTTATTACCACAAACCAAAAGCTAACTTAAACTTTGGTTTCTTCTCCTTTCTTGCTTTTTCAGCTTCTATATTTC
>CAYTRI010000140.1:1448-6194 GCA_964440105.1 uncultured Flavobacteriaceae bacterium | reverse complement strand
TTTTTATGCTCGTATAAAATTTCATAAACTGCATCCATTATTGGTGTTTTGGACTTTTTTTCATGCTTTTGATTCAATAAATGTGCACTTTTGGTAGCATAGTAGCCTTCGGCAACCATATTCATTTCCATTTGGGCACTTTTTACGGTATAGCCCTTTCCAATCATATTCCCAAACATACGGTTACGACTAAAAGTGGAATAACCAGTCACAAGCAAATCACCTAAATAAGCAGAATTATTTATGTTACGCTTCATTTTATGAACCCGATCAATAAACTTTTTCATCTCTCGAATAGCATTGCTCATTAGAACACTTTGAAAGTTATCTCCATAGCCTAAACCATGTGCAATACCAGCAGCAATTGCATAGATGTTTTTAAGCATGGCTGCATACTCGGTTCCGATAATATCATCAGATATTTTAGTTTTTATATAGTGGCTTTGTAGATGAGCAGCTACTAATTCAGCTTTCTTTTCATCTGCACATGCTATGGTAAGATATGATAATCGTTCTAATGCAACCTCTTCTGCATGGCATGGACCAGTAATTACCCCAATATTTTCAAATGGAATATTATAATTCTCATGAAAATGCTCTCCCACTATCAACCCGGTCTCTGGGACAATTCCTTTAATAGCAGAGAATATGATTTTGTTCTCTAGTGACACGGTTAATTTTTGAAGCTCTGTTTCTAAAAAAGCCGAGGGAATTGCAAACACTAGTAAATCAGAAGCGCTAACAGCTTCGTCGATAGAACTAGTAAGATTGATTCGTTCTTTTTGTAACTCTACAGAACTTAAATAATTAGGGTTATGCCCTTCTTTTTTAATATGCTCAATAGCATACACACTTCGCATATACCAATGTACATCATCAGAGTTTTCAGTTAGCATTTTTACAAGAGCAGTAGCCCAACTCCCACCTCCAAGAACAGTAATCTTCAATTTTAATTATTTAAAATTTATTAAGATTCTAAAGGTAGTTAAATCCAAAAGAATTCATCTTAATCTCTGATTATCAATAATTTATATTTTTTGGCATGATGCTTGAAATCTTAATAGTAAATCATTTAAAACCAAAGACATGGGGACAAAAAAATTACTATTCGGATTATTGGGCATTGGACTTTTGGCGAGTTCATGCTACACAGAGGTTATATTAGATGATAATATTATTGTTGAATCTGCTTTTAATACGGACCAAGCTTTACAATCATACGATCTATGGTATGTAGATATTAATGCAACAAAAGGAAGCGGAGAAGTACCGTTTTTGCAAAGCGCTTTTACGCTTTCTTTTGAGAGAGGTATAGTTTATGCAAATAACAATATTGTTGGTATTGGTAAAACAGGAAATGGTTTAGGTATAGATGTTGGATCTTATTCAACCCTTAGTGGCGTTGTAGATATAGATCATGATATAGATGGGCTTTGGGCATTGGAAGTTTTTGCGGTGAATAATAGCACTTTAGAGTTATACGATGCGCGCTCAAATACTTCATATTTTTTAAATGGATACCGTAGAAATAATTTTGATTATGACAGAGTATTCTATGAGAACATAAACCTGTTTCTGCAAGAATACGAAGCTTGGGAGAAAACCTTTACTAGTGAAGTTGGAGCTGTTAATGAGTTTGACGAGGAGAATTATTTACAATTCTTTCCTGATAATGGAGGTTATTTTAGGTCTTCGGTAGATAATACAGGAACACCATTGCAAAATATACAATGGGATTATGAAGGAGATTATGAAGTGTTTGATACAAATGATGAAACGCTTAAAACTCTAACACTGGATTATGACTTTCTTGGCGATGATTATTTTGAGCTATATGTTATTGATGATAGCACAATAGAATTATACCATGTTGCTAGTGAAACAGTATATGAATTTGGTGGAAGAGGCTTTATTCAGTATTTGAAATCGGATAGTAAAACAGGTAAAAAACGAGTTAAATCTTCTAATAAAAAGATGAACGTAACTCGACAACGTAAAATGTAAGGAATACAAATAGTCTACGACTATTATATTAAGTTTTTTGGTTGGTTATTTAGTTAAGAACCGCTCCGCCCTTCGACTTTGCTCAGGGACCGAGCGGTTTTTTTTAGTGAGGTAGTAAATCTTTGATTTACGTGACCGAACTAACCCTGAGCTTGTCGAAGGGTCTGTTTTCGTTTTGTTCTTAGAGTTGAAGTTAAATCTTTGATTTACGTGACCGAATTAACCCTGAGCCTGTCGAAGGGTCTTTTTATTTTTTATAACTTACTGGTTATGAATACGAAAAGGGACAAATTAGAAATGGCCAATAGGGCACATGAAGAGATTCCAGGCAATCCATCTACAGCTACAAGCAGTAAATTAAAATTAAATGATAGGTCTAATAAACAGCCATTAAGGGTCTTATCTGAAGAAGATTGGAAGTTCTGGAGGCAAAATGGATACATCGTAATTAAAAATGCCGTTCCAAAAGAACAGGCACAAGCTACTGCTGATTTTTTGTGGGAGTTTGACGAAAAAGACCCTAATGATTCTAATACTTGGTATGCACCACCACGGGCTGAAATGCAAATGAAAGAATTAACGGGCACTGGAATGGTTGAAGTGTATAACCATCAACATTTATGGAATAATAGACAAATGCAACGTGTCTATGATGCCTTTGTAGATGTCTGGGGAACTGAAAAATTATGGGTCACAATAGATAGAGCAAATCTCAATTTCCCCCAACGCCCCGGAGAAAATAAAAAAGGGTTTATTCATTGGGATTATGACCCTGAAACACGCCCTCAAAATGTTCAAGGTGTATTGGCTTTAGCTGACCAAACAGATGAACATATGGGCGGTTTTCAATGCATACCATGGTTGTATAGAAATTATCATACGTGGAAACTTACCCAACCTGAAGATAGAGATCGGTTTCAACCAAGTTTAGATGGTTTAGAAGATAAGATTGAAAAAGTAAAAATGGAGGCTGGTGATTTACTAATTTTTAATAGTACAGAACCACACGGTATACGCCCAAATAAGTCTGGCGATAAAGTTCGTATTGCCCAGTATATCTCTATGATGCCAGCAGAGGAAGAGAATGAAACATTGCGCAATTGGCGTATTAATTCGTGGAAAAATAGAATTGCACCAGAAGGCTATGCTTTTCCAGGAGATCCAAGAAATTGGGAACAAACAAAGTATGAAACTGCTAAATTAAGTGTGCTAGGAGAGAAGTTACTAGGTTTAAAAAGCTGGTAGTTTAGCAATTTCTTAAAAATTTGATTTTCTGATGCTTACTTAAGGAATAGTGTTATTTTTGCCCGCTTCAAACAGTAACAATGAAATGAGTCACAAGAATATATGGTAATACCAAGTATTTAATGGCGAATTACATCTGTCCTGTTAAAACAATAAACTTAAGCAGATGAAAAAGTACCTTAACCTTTTCGATTTTAAGCAAAAAGTAGATTATAAAACCGAAATTTTATCAGGTTTAACTGTTGCACTGGCTTTAGTGCCAGAGGCAATTGCTTTTGCGCTAATTCCAGGATTTTCCCCACTTACAGGATTGTATGCTGCCTTTATTTTAGCACTAGTAACAGCTATTTTAGGAGGGCGTCCAGGAATGATATCTGGAGCGACAGGTGCAGTAGCGGTAATTTTTGTGGGATTAATTTTAGAATTAAAAAATACTTTTCCAGGAATTGAACCAGAGACCATATTAAATTATGTTTTTGCGACTGTAATTATTGCAGGAGCCTTACAAATTCTTGCGGGATTACTACGTTTAGGAAAGTTCATTCGTTTAGTACCGCATCCAGTAATGTTTGGCTTTGTAAATGGCTTAGCAATTATCATTTTTATGGCCCAGTTTCCTAACTTTTATCAAAAGGGTACAGAGGATTTATTGTCTGGTTCCTCGCTTTATATTATGCTAGGACTTACCTTATTAACGATGTTAGTTATTTGGGGCTTACCAAAACTAACAAAAGCAGTTCCATCTTCTTTAGTAGCAATTATTATTGTCTCGGCCATAGTTTTAGGTTTTGGAATAGACACTTTAACGGTTGCAGATACCATGCGCGAAGGGGAATCTATTAAAGGAGGTTTCCCTCCACTTTCAATCCCTCAAATTCCATTTACATGGCAGACGTTCATGATTATTCTACCTTATGCAGGTATCGTAGCTGGGGTTGGGCTAATTGAAAGCTTGTTGACTTTGAATATTATTGATGAGATAACTGAAACTAGAGGTCGTGGCAATAAAGAATGTGTTGCGCAGGGTACTGCAAATATCCTTTCTGGGTTTTTATCTGGAATGGGTGGTTGTGCAATGATTGGGCAGAGTTTAATTAACACATCTTCTGGGGCTAGAGCACGTTTATCAGGAATTACAGCTGCGGTTATGCTTTTAGTATTTATAATGTTTGGCAGTAGCTTAATAGAGCAATTACCAATGGCAGCTTTAGTTGGATTAATGTTTATGGTAGCTATTGGAACTTTTGAATGGGCGAGTTTTAAAACGTTTAGAAAAATGCCTAATTCTGATGTGGTTGTCATGATTTTGGTGACCTTGATTACTGCAATTACCCATAATTTGGCAATTGCGGTTTTACTAGGAGTTATCATTTCTGCATTGGCTTATTCTTGGGAAAATGCCAAAAGGATTCGTGCTAGAAAACATACTGATGAAGATGGTGTAAAGCATTATGAAATTTATGGGCCACTTTTCTTTGGTTCTACTACGTTGTTTGC
>CAYTRI010000140.1:0-1348 GCA_964440105.1 uncultured Flavobacteriaceae bacterium | reverse complement strand
AAGCCCCATTTTTATATTATGAGTGCTATCTCGCTTGGCTTGCGCAATAATTTTATCTCTAATTTTTTGTTGCTCAAAAGGAGTTAGTTCTTTAAAGCTAAGTTTTGTTTCTTCAACATAACCTATGTAAGAATTTTTAATTTCTTTAAAAGTTCTTTTTTTCTTTAATAAAGCTCTATTGTTTCTAACTATATTATTTGCTTGTGCTCCATACCCCATAATCTTTCTTTAATTATGGGTAGTAAAAAAAAGTGTTTTGTTACAAACAAACTTAATCTAAACTCTCTACGCCGTACATATTTTTCTTTACGCTCCATTTTTCAGCATAAATAGATTCATATTCAATAATAAATTTAAAATCCGAATCATTTATTATTTCATAAAGCCTATCTGATGAGCTTTCTTTATCATCAGAATTTCCGATAAGAACTATGTTTTCGTTAGGTGATATAAGCCTTCCAGGGTAAATACTAGAATAATAATATAAAAAACTATCCTTTTCTGTCGTCCTGAATTTAACAAACTCTGAAAGTGTTTTATCTATCTTCTCACCTTCATAAAAAATTTCAATCTTACTTACTAATGCTGGTCCAATTCCTTTATTTTCAACTGCAAATTCATAACTTGTATTTGAAATTCCTGAGTGCCCCATTTCCAGATATGGAAAAACAGACATGTGTTGCTGTTTTCTAATAAGGTTGGTTTGATAAAGAAAGACAGCTAATGTTAATAAACTTATGAATACGGCTGATACGCTCATTATTCTTTAACTGTTCCAAAAACTCTTTTTCTTTGCCATTTTTTATTCTCTGGTTTTACCTATAAACACATTTACTTTTGGGTTTTGCGGGTTGCCGTTTGCCCGTCGCATAACTACTAGCTGTCCTGTATGGTAAATACAGTCTGATAACATTCCATTAATCATATTCCAATAGGGGAAATCAGTTTGCTTTTCTCCACGTTGGAAAGTCACTTTAAAGTTTGAAACTTCGTCAGCAGTTTTACCTTTTACTAGCTCGCTTGCTGCATGTAGGTTTTCTAGTGTTTTTTTGCGCAATTCTTCAAAGGAATAGGCACTAAAATCTTTTGGTCTAATACTTGGTTCGCCACTTGGCGATTCCAAAATCATTTCAGACATGCCATAAATATGTTGTAACGTTTCTAGCACTGTACGTCCATTTTCTGAAGGTTTATATGCTAAATCTGAACCTGTCAACCCTTTTGTTGCCCAATGATAACGATACCCTAAACCATCTATCATTCTGCCAACTACATTCCCAGTAGTATAGTTCTCAGGATAGTCTGGAATTTGGTGGTATGGAAGTTTCATGTCTTGAGCTTGACTGTT